>NZ_JBMDWU010000624.1:0-5670 GCF_048594385.1 Micromonospora sp.
GCGCCGCTGCCCGGGTCGCGGGTGAAGGCGACGCCGGTGCCGGAGTCGGGGCCGAGGTTGCCGAAGACCATGGTCACCACGTTGACGGCGGTGCCCAGGTCGGCGGGGATGCGTTCCTGGCGGCGGTAGAGGATCGCCCGCTCGGCGTTCCACGACTCGAAGACCGCCCGGATGGCCAGGTCGAGCTGTTCGCGCGGCTCCTGCGGGAACTCCCGCCCGGTGTGCTTGGCGAAGATCTTCTTGTACGTCTCCACCAGCCCACGCAGGTCGTCGGCGTCAAGGTCGAGGTCGTCGTGGGTGCCCTTGGCCCGCTTGGCCTCGTCGAGGGCGTGTTCGAACTCCTCGCCCGGCACCTCGCAGACGGTCTTGCCGAACATCTGGATCAGCCGGCGGTAGGAGTCCCAGGCGAACCTGTCGTTCTGCCCCGCCTGCTCGCTCAGCCCTACGACGCTGCGGTCGTTGAGCCCGACGTTGAGGACGGTCTCCATCATGCCGGGCATCGAGAACCGGGCGCCGGAGCGTACCGAGACCAGCAGCGGGTCCTGCGGATCGCCGAGGCGTCGGCCCATCGCGCGTTCCAACGCCTCCAGGTGGGCCTCGATCTGCCCGGCCAGCCCGTCCGGCTCCCGCCCGGTCGCCAGGTACGCCTGGCACGCGCCGGTGGTGATGGTGAAGCCCGGTGGCACCGGCAGGCCGAGATTGGTCATCTCGGCGAGATTGGCACCCTTTCCACCGAGCAGGTCCTTGAGATCCTTGTTGCCCTCGGCGAAGTCGTAGACGTACTTGTCCGTCTCGTGCGTTGTCACCAGAAGCCTCCCACGCGCGCCGGAATTGACACTTAACGAAGGTTCAGTTCTGACTTACCCCGGGGCCGACCACCGGGAATCCGGCCTGGTCAGCGTTCGGTGGGCGAAGGTTAAGCGAACATCGGGCGGCCTGGGACCGTTCGGTGACAATAGGCACAGCCATCACGACTATCCGCGTTCACGCCGGTTTCTGGGAACGCTTCCACGCGCACGATCACGCAATTCCGGTTCCTCCTCGTACTCTTGACGTCACCCGTTGCGCCAAACCTGACCTTTGCCATATCCCTCGCGAATACACCCTCCGGAGCCGCCCCGTGTCGCGCACCCCACGTACCGGCGGCGCCCCCGGCCCCGAGCAGCCGTCGCGCCCCGACGCCGCTCCGACCCCGGCCGCCCCGCCCACGGTCACCCCGGCTACGGGCACGCCGACCGCGGGCACGCTGGCACGCAGCGCCGCGCAGGCCGCCGGGCGGCTGCTCACCCGGCCTACCGTCGGCCTGGGTGACGTGGTGCCGGCGCCCGCGTCGGTCCGGCCGCGGCCGGCCGCCGACTTCGTCCTCCCCGCCGACTGGGCGGTACGGGTCTGCGCCTACGCGGGCGCCCGGGAGGTCGCCGGACACCTCGCCGAACTGCTCCGCCCCGCCACCGGCTACCCGCTCCCGGTCGCCGACCTGCCGCCCGCCCCGGGCCCGCTCCAGCTCACCCTCGCCGCCGCCACGCCGCACGGCCCGGCAGCGACGGTGTCCGCTGACGCGGAGGGCTACCGGCTCGACGTCGACGCCGACGCGGTACGGATCACCGCCGGCACCGCCACCGGCCTGTTCCACGGCGTGCAGACGCTGCGGCAACTGCTGCCGGCGGCCGTGGAGAGCCGGACCCCGGTGGCGCAGCACTGGGTGGTGCCGGGCGGCACGATCGTCGACCGGCCCCGCTTCGCCTACCGGGGGGCGATGCTCGACGTGGCACGGCACTTCTTCGGCGTCGAGGACGTCTGCCGGGTGATCGACCACCTGGCCCGGTACAAGCTCAACCACCTGCATCTGCACCTCACCGACGACCAGGGCTGGCGGATCGCCGTCGACTCCTGGCCCCGGCTGGCGACGGTCGGCGGGCGCACCGCGGTGGGCGGCGACCCCGGTGGCTGGTACACCGCCGCCGACTACCGGCGCATCGTCGCCTACGCCGCGCGGCGGCACGTCACCGTCGTCCCCGAGGTGGACCTGCCCGGCCACACCAACGCGGCCCTGGTCGCGTACCCCGAGCTGGCCCCGGGCAAGATCGCGCCGCCGCCGTACACCGGCACCGAGGTCGGCTTCAGCTACGTCGACCCCACCGACGAGCGCACATACGACTTCGTCGCCGACGTGCTCGGCGAGGTGGCCGCGCTGACCCCCGGGCCGTGGCTGCACATCGGCGGGGACGAGGCGTACAAGGTCAAGGGGGCGGCGTACACCGGTTTCGTGGAGCGGGCGCAGCGGATCGTCGCCGGGCTCGGCCGGACCGTGGTCGGTTGGCACCAGATCGCCCCCGCCGGGCAGGTCGACGGCCGGGTGCTGCAGTGGTGGGGCACCGACGGGGACGACCCCACGGTGGCCGAGGCGGTACGCCGGGGCGCCCGGGTGATCCTCTCCCCCGGCAACCACGCGTACCTGGACATGAAGTACGCCCCGGACACCCCCATCGGGCACGACTGGGCCGGTCTGATCGACGTGCACCGGGCCTACCACTGGGACCCGGCGACCCATCTGACCGGCGTCCCCGCCGAGGCGGTGCTGGGCGTGGAGGCCCCGCTCTGGACCGAGTCGGTGACCTCGCTGGCCGAGATCGAGTTCATGGTCTTCCCGCGCCTGCCCGCCCTCGCCGAGGTGGCCTGGTCCACGCCGTCCACCCGGAGCTGGACCGGCTTCCGGGAGCGGCTGGCCGGCCACGGCCCGCGCTGGCACGCCGCCGGCATCGCCTTCCACCCGTCCCCGGAGATCCCCTGGCCCGCCGCACCGGCCGGGCGGCACCTCCCCGACGCTGCGGAAACGCACCGGAATCCCGCCCCCGGGCAGCCCTCATCCGCCCGAGACACCGCCACCACACCCGACGTGCGGTGACCACCGTCGCCCCGGACCCGCCCGGCCTCCCCGCACAGCGGGCGCCCCGACCCGGCGGACCTCCCGACCCGGTGGACCTCCCGGCCCAGCGGACTCCCCGGCCCCGCGGCCCCTACTGCACGGGAGCCTCCGGCGCAGGGAAGCCCCGGCGCGGGTTTCCAGCATGGGGTTCTCCGTGAGGTCCAGCTTCTCCGACTTCCGGAGGATCACCGGCCGGACCTCCGCTCACCACCTCTCCGATCACAGCCAGTCACATCCGCCACGGAGAGCCACGCGTATCACACACAGTGACCACCTCAGGCGATGATCAGCGGGCCCCGGCACCCCCTCCACCATCAAACCGCCCTGAGCTATGCATTCTCATCCCCCGCCGGCAACCACCACATACCTCTCTCGCACGCTTTGCTCTGCTGCTCCATACGCGCCAGGCACAAAGGGTGACTGTCGCGGGGAGGGCAGCAGAGCAAAGCGGGCGGAGGGGCGCTGGGGTCGGTGGGCGGATTATGACTTTCAGTGACCGATGGTGGGTTTGCCGACGGGTGTCGTCGGTGGTGACGAGGCGGTGACGGATCGGCCCGGCGGCGGGTGACGGGGACCACCCGCCGGGCGGAATCGTCGGCCCGCCGGGGTCGTTACACCTGGTATCCGCGATCGCCCCGGCCAGTCGCCGGCCCGGCCCCGCCCAGCAGGGCGGCCTTGCCGGAACGCACGTCACCCGGCCGGGGTCACGACTTCCTCTTCACCTGCCGATGCGGCACCACCGCGTCACCGCACCCCCTGCGGGACGCGCCGTGGCACCCCCGAGATGCAGAGGAGCACCCCATCATGCGTACCGACATCCTGCGTAAGACCGTGCTGACCGCCGCCGGCCTGGCCGTCACCGCCGGTGGCATCGCCGGCCCCGCGCTGGCCGCACAGGCCGCCGAGACCACCCGGCCCGCCGCCGTCGTGCAGACCGACCGCAAGCCCGCCGGCGAGCGTGAACTGAAGGTCGACTACGCCGCCCAGCCCAACTTCTCCGACTGCGGCCCGGCCGCCGCCCGTAACGCGCTGAGCGTGCAGGGCAAGAACATCGACGTGGACGCGATGGCCAGGGAGATGGGCACCACCGAGGACGGCACCGACAGCATCAACGACATCACCCCGATCCTGAACAAGGAGATCGGCCGCAAGGACGCGTACCGCAGCACCGAGATCCCGGCCGGCAAGGTCGACGGCAAGCGGATCGACAAGCTGCGCGCGGACATCGTCCGTGCGGTGGACGACGGCCGCGCCGTGGTCGCCAACATCGCCGGCACCGCCACCGACACCGACGGCAACACCCACTCCTTCGAGGGCGGGCACTACATCAGCGTCGTCGGCTACCGCGACGGCGGGCGGGTCGTGACGATCGCGGACTCCGCCAACCCGGACACCGCCTCCTACCGGATCGACGTCGGTGAGCTGGCCCACTGGATCGCCAGCCGCGGCTACGCCTCCTGACCCGTACCGAACCGCAAGGGCCGACCCCCCGAGGGGGTCGGCCCTTCGTCGTCACCCCCGGTCCGCGCTCCGACGGCGGGGCGGGCCGGCCTCAGCCGCCCGAGTCGTCCAGCTCGGCGCCCTCGGGGACGGTGTCGTCGTCCCGGCTGTCCAGCCAGCCCTCGGGCAGGAAGACCTTGCCGGGAGAGTTCGTCCGGCCGCGCGGCTGACCGAGGGCGGCCACCGGGAACGGTTCGGCCACGTCGAGCTTGCCGAGCAGGTCGTCGAGCTGGGCCAGGCTCTCGATCATGGCGAGTTCCCGGCGCAGCTCGCTGCCGACCGGGAAGCCCTTCAGATACCAGGCGACGTGCTTACGGAAGTCGGTGCAGCCGTCCCGCTCGCCCCGGGCCGGGGTACGCGAGCCGGCGGTGAACTGGTCGACAAGCAGTTCGGCGTGCCGCCGCATGGTCACCGCCACCTCGCCGAGGGTCGGCAGCCGACGCTCCGGCCGGCCCTCGAACGCGGCCTGCAGGTCGGCGAAGAGCCACGGCCGCCCCAGGCAACCCCGGCCGACCACCACCCCGTCCACCCCGGTGTGGGCCACCATCCGCAGCGCGTCGTCGGCCTCCCAGATGTCGCCGTTGCCGAGCACCGGCACGTCGAGCGCCTGCTTGAGGGTGGCGATGGCGTCCCAGTCGGCGGTGCCGGAGTACCGCTGCGCGGCCGTCCGCCCGTGCAGGGCCACCGCCGCCACCCCGGCGTCCTGGGCGGCCAGCCCCGCCTCGACGTACGTCAGGTGGTCGTCGTCGATGCCCTTGCGCATCTTGACGGTAACCGGCACCCCGGCGGGTGACGCGGCGTCCACCGCCGCCCGCACCAGCCTGGCGAACAGCCGCCGCCGCCACGGCAGGGCCGACCCGCCGCCCCGGCGGGTCACCTTGGGCACCGGGCAGCCGAAGTTCAGGTCGATGTGGTCGGCCAGGTCCCGTTCCACCACGATCCGCACCGCCTGGGCGGTGATCTCGGGGTCGGTGCCGTAGAGCTGGAGGCTGCGCGGCCGCTCGTCGGCGCCGAAGGCGATCATGCGCAGGGTCTTCGGGTTCCGCTGCACCAGCGCGACCGTGGTGATCATCTCGCAGACGTAGATGCCACCGCCCTGCTCCCGGCAGAGTTGCCGGAAACCGACGTTGGTGATACCGGCCATCGGGGCGAGCACCACCGGCGGCCACACCTGGTGGGGGCCGATGGTGAGCGGGCGCAGGACCGCAGCGGGAGAGGTCACGTACCCCAGAATCCCATGCCGG
>NZ_JBMDWU010000625.1:0-6112 GCF_048594385.1 Micromonospora sp.
GGGGGGGGCTGTGTGCTGCCGCGCCTCCCCCCCCCCCCCGGGGCCGCCCCCCCCCCCGGCCCGGCGAGCCCGCCGCCGTTTCGCCCCCCGTGCCCAGCCGGCCCGCGGCCGCTTCTGCGGCACGACCTGTCCGGGCTCTGCCGTGTTGTGCCCTGGGGGTGTCGGAGCCTGCCCTCCGCGGGGCACATGTCCCCACGGAGAGTGTTATGCCTGACAGGCATGTTTATGACTCTCCGGAATACTGCTCTCCGGAACCACCGTTTCCAGCCGGCCTCGACGCAGCCTCCGAGCGGCATCGACTCCCGGGCCGGGCTGGTTGCGGGCCGAGTCGGAGTCAAATCGGAGTCAAACCGGAACCAGCCCGGGGCCGGGGTCACGGGTCGGGCCGGTCTGCGCGGTCTGGGCCGGTCCGGGCTGCCCGCGCCGGTGCCGGGGGCGGGCAGCCCGAACCGGGGTCGGTCAGCGCGCCAGCAACTGGTGCGCCGCCCGGATCTGGGTCCACGACTTCGGCTGGGCCGGGGCGGTCGTGGTGCGGCTGGCGGCGGCCGGAGCCGGCCGGCCGGGGGTGAACAGCCAGGTGGTGAAGACCGGGTCCAGGTCGAGGCCGGAGATCTGCTCGGCGAGGGCCTGGAACTCGGCGATGGTGCCGTTGCCGTACCGGTGGGCGGCGGTCCAGGCGGGCAGGATGCGGAAGAACGCGTCGTCGCCGACGGCCAGCCGGAGCTGGTGCAGCGCCATCGCGCCCCGGTCGTAGACCGCGCCGTCGAACACCGCGCCGGCACCCGGGTTGCCCGGCAGCACCTGCCAGAACGGGTCGTCGGCCGGGTAGTCGGCGTAGGTGAAGTCGAACAGCTCCTGAGCGGTGCCCTCACCCTGCGCCTCCGACCAGAGCCACTCGGCGTACGAGGCGAAGCCCTCGTTCAGCCAGATGTTGCTCCAGTTCGCCACCGAGACCGAGTCGCCGAACCACTGGTGGGCGTTCTCGTGCACCACCACGTACGGGTTGCTGCCGCGTCGCCAGAAGCCGGGCCCGTACACCGGGCGGGTCTGCGTCTCCAGGGCGAAGCCGAGACTGTCGAGCGGCGCGGCCACGCCCCCCTGCGCCTCGAACGGGTACGGCCCGAAGATGCCGCTGGCCCAGTCGACGATCTCGGCGGTGCGTTCGATGCTGGCCCGGGCGGCCGGCTTCCGGTCGCCCAGGGTGGTGCTGTAGGCGTTGATCACCGGCTGCCCGTTCGGGGCGGTGTCGGTGACGATGTCGTACTGGCCGATCGCCAGGAACGCCAGGTAGGTGGCGCCGGGCTTGGTGCTGCGCCAACCCCACCGCATCCGGTTGCCGGCCTCGGCCAGCGGGGGTCGGGGCTGCACGCCGTTGCTGATCACCTCGACGCCGTCGGGCACCGACACCGAGATGTCCCAGGTGGCCTTGTCCAGCGGGTGGTCGTTGGAGGGGAACCACCACCAGGCCGACTCGGGCTCGTTGACGGCGAGCGCGCCGTCGACGGTGCGGGTCCACCCGGAGTAACCGTTCACCAGGGTCTCCGACGGCACACCGGCGTAGGTGACCACGACGGTCATCGCCTGACCGGTGGTGAGGCCGCGCGGCGCGGTCACCACCAGCTCGTGGTCGCCCTCCCGGTCGAACCGGGCGGTCCACCCGTTGACCCGCACCGACTCCACGTCGAGCAGGAAGTCGAGGTTGAACCGGGAGAGGTCCTGGGTGGCGGTGGCCAGGATGGTGGTGGTGCCGCTGAGCCGGTCGGTGGCCGGCTCGTAGCGCAGCCGGACGTCGTAGTGCTCGACGTCGTAGCCGCCGTTGCCGTAGTCGGGGAAGTAGGGGTCGCCGAGGCCGGGGCTGCCGGGTTTCGGGGCGGCCGAGACCGCGACCGACCGGCTCTTGCCCGGTCGGGCGTCGGCCTGGCCGGGGGCACCGGTCCCCAGGGTGCCGGCGGTGGTGACGGTCAGGGCGGCGATGGCCGCCGTGAAAACACGTCGCACGGGGTGGACTCCCTCCATCGGGGTGTTCGCACCGACAACCTAATCGACGACGGTGGAAACGTGCGCCCCGGATGGTGGGGATCGACTGTTCTCATCCTGTCGATGTTTCGCTAGCATTACCGACTAGTAACAACGCCTCACCCCCCTGGCCACGCGCGCGGTCCAGAGGCTTCCCCCGTTGCTGCCCCTGGAGGATCCGTCATGCCCCACCGCGCCCTGCCGCGCCGCGCTCTGGCCCGGGCCGTCACCGCCCTGGCCGCCGTCCTCGCCACCGTCACCGGTGTCCTGCTCGTCCCGACCGCCGCCCAGGCCGCCACCGTCCACTACGTCGCGTTGGGCGACTCGTACTCCTCCGGTGTCGGCGCCGGGCCGTACGACCTGTCCACCTGCCTGCGCAGCCAGAAGTCGTACGCCCCGCTGTGGGCCGCCGCCAACGCGGTGACCAGTTTCGCCTTCCCCGCCTGCGGCGGCGCGGTCACCGCCGACGTGATCAACAAGCAGGTCGGCTCGCTGAGCGCCACCACCACCCTGGTCACCATCACCATCGGCGGCAACGACGCCGGCTTCGCCGACGTCATCACCAGCTGCCGGTTCGGCAGCACGGCGACCTGCACCGCCGCCGTGGACAAGGCCAAGAGCTTCGCCACCGCGACGCTGCCCGGCCGGCTCGACGCCACCTACGCCGCGATCCGTGACCGGGCCCCGAACGCCCGGCTGGTGGTGCTCGGCTACCCCCGGCTGTTCGAGACCGGCTCCTGCGGGGTGCTGGCGATGAGCAGCTACAAGCGGACCATCCTCAACGAGGCCGCCGACGTGCTCGCCACGGTCACCGCCGCCCGGGCCGCCGCGGCCGGGGCCACCTTCGCCGACGCCCGCCCGTTCTTCACCGGGCACGGCGTCTGCGCCGCCACCCCGTGGATCCGCGACGTCAGCGGCGTCATCGAGGCGTACCACCCGAACGCCGACGGCTACCGGTACGGCTACCTGCCGACGCTGACCGCCGCGCTGCGCTGACCGGCCCGGCCTGGTGACCGGCAGCAGCCCACCGGACACCCTCGGTTGCCTCCGTCGTCGACAATGGGAGCCCTTCCTGGTTCCCTGTCGGCGGCGGAGGTGCCCGTATGCGTGAACCGGTGACCCCGCCGCTGCCCCGGCCACCCACCGTGGACGGCCCCCCGGTCGGCGGCACCGAACTGCTCGCCCTGCTCACCCGGCTGCTGCGCCGCCCGCGTCGGGGCGACCGACGGCTGCCGGTGCTCTGGCTGGTCCGGGCCGCCACCGGCGGCGACCCGGCGGCCCTGTTGCGCCGCTTCGTCGGGCGGGGCGCGGGGCGTCGGGTCCCGCACGCCGTGCTCGACCTGACCGCCCGCCCCGACCTCGTCGACGTCCCGGCGGTGCTGCGGGAACTGCACCGGCAGTTGTCGCTGGAGGCGTTCGGGACGGCCCGGCTGCGGTTCCGCCACCACCCGCTGGCCGACTGGCTGATGCAGCAGACCCTCGACGTGGGTGTCGACGCCGCCGACAGCGGACGGGCCACCCTGGTCCGCCGGCTGCGCGACTGGCGGGGCCGGCGTCCCGTCGAGGAGCCGCAGGTCAGCGGGGAGTCGGGGGTCGGCACGGCGCTGCAGGTGCTGCTCTGGCTGCTGCGCCGGGCGGTGCCCAGCGCGGTGTTCCGGATCGCCGTCTCCGGCCGGGTGCCCGGCGTCGGCGGCCACTACCGGTGGTTCATGCGGCAGCAGTACCTGGCCCCCCGCCAGTCGGTGACCTTCCTCGGGTTCGCCGAACGGCTCACCGCCGGGTGGCGCGACGGCGAACAACCCGCCCAGGTGGACAAGCTGCTGCTGCACGCGTTCCTGGAGGACCTGCGGCAGGCGTACCGGCGACGGGTGTGGCGGCCCGGGGACTGGCGGCGCACCGCGTACCCGGTGCTGCTGCTCGACGGCGTGGAGGTCGACGGCGTCGGGCACACCCTGGTCCGGCTGCTCACCGACGTGCGCAACGAGACCGGCCGCAACGACCCGCTGCTGGTGGTGGCCCTGGCCACCGCGCCGCCGCCCGAACTGCCCGGCACCCGACCGCTGCGCGAGGCGGACGACGCCTACGACGAGTGGGCCGAGGCGCTGCCCGAGACCCGACGGCTGCGCCGCTCCGCCGCCTGGCTGGTGGCGCTGCGCCCCGACGACGAGGACGCCACCCCGCCACCGGGGGTCGTCCCGCCCGCGCTGGTCGCCCCGGACCCGCCGTGGTGGGCACGGCGGTTCCTGCCGGCGGCGGTGGCGGTGGTCCTGCTGGCCGGGATGCTCGTGTGGGCGGACAGCCGGTGGACGCTGGACTGCCATCCGACGCCGACCGGCCAGGTGCGGGTGCAGGTGCTCGCCGGGGAGTGCGTCGGCTACAGCGACACCGCCGCGCAGGTGTTCAACAGCGAACCCGGCCAGGAACGGCTGCGCGCGGTGCAGCGGCGGATCTTCACGCAGAACCGGGCCGCCGAGGAGGTGTGGCGGCGCAGCGACCAGCGCCGGCCCTACCTCACCCTGGTCTACCTGGGCACCCTCACCGGCAACCGGACCCGGATCGACGAGGAGTCCTACGTCTCCGAACGCGAGGAACTGGAGGGCCTGGCCACCGCCCAGTACGCCCTGCTCAAGGAGTCCGCGGCGGCCGACGGGGCGGCCCTGCTGCACGTGGTGGTCGCCAACGGGGGCCGGCAGATGCGCCACGCCGGGCCGGCGGTGGCCATGCTGGAACGGTTGGCCCACGACGACCCGACCGTGCTCGGGGTGGTCGGGCTGGTGGAGAGCCGCACCAGCACCGCCGCGGCGTTGCGGGAACTCAACCGGGTCGGCCTGCCGGTGCTCGCCCCCACCCTGTCGGCCGACCGGATGGACGGGAACTCCAGCCTCTACCTGCAGATCTCCGCGCCGAACTCGGCGCAGGCCGCGATGATCGAGACGTACGCCCGCCAGGTGCTGCGGGTGACCGAGGCGCACGCCTACTTCACCACCGGCGAGGGCAGCTCGCTCACCGAGGATCTCTACGTCGGCACGCTGGTCGACGGGCTGCGCCAGCGGTTCGGTAGCCGGCTCACCCGGCTCGACGAGTGGAGTACCGGGCGTCGGTTGACCGCCGAGTGCGGCTACCGGGGGGTGCTGGTGTTCGCCGGGCGCTGGTCGGAGTTCGACGGGTTCCTGCGGGCGTTGAAGGAGTGCGGCAACGATCCGCCCCGGCACCTCGTCGCCGACGACTCGGTCAACCGCTACATGGCCAACCCGGGGCTGCGGGCCAGCGCCCCGGGCAACCTGCCGGTGACGTACGTTTCGAAGGCTGCGCTGGCCACCTGCGCCGCGCTACGGGCCGCTCAGGCCGCCCGGGACGACGTCCGGGGCAGCTTCCTGACCTGGGTCGGCGCCGACGACCTGCTCGACCCGCCGCGCTGCCGCGACGGTGCCGGCGCGCCCGTCGGTGAGCGGGTCAGCCTCGCCTACGACGCGGCGATGATGATGGTGCGGGCGCTGGAGAGCCTCGCCGCCCGGCTGCGCCACGCCGACACCGGCCGGCGCTGGGAGCCCCGCTCGGTCAACCCGGTCGGCGTGCACGCCGAGGTGCTGCGGCAGAACGCCGCCGCCGGCTACCCGGGGGTCGCCGGGGTGATCCGGTACGCCCCCGACTCGGGCGAGCCGGTCGCCAAGCGCCTGGCGTTGCTGCGGGTGGCCCGGGTGCCGGACGTGGCCGCCGAGCCGGTCGAGGTGTTCCACTGTGGGGCGGCCGACAGCGGACCGGACCCGGGCTGCCGACCCGCCTGACCCGTGGGCGGGTCGTGCGTCCCGACCCGCCGGGGCGCTAGGGTTCCCTCGATTCGTCCGCACGTGGGTGGGGAGCAGTGGGTGGGCAGGCTCGCATCGGCGTACGGGCAGGCGGTCGCCGCGCACCGGCAGGCCCGGCAGCGGTGGTCGGCGGCCCGTGCCCTGCTGGACCGGCTGGCCGGGCAGCCCGTCCCGGAGCGCACCGCCGACCTGGTCGCCCGGCTGGCCCGGCTGGCCGACGCGCTGGTCGCCCCGCCGCCCGGCAGCACCGACCGGGCCGACCCGACCGCGAGCGCCGGTGCGCCTCCCGT
>NZ_JBMDWU010000626.1:0-10537 GCF_048594385.1 Micromonospora sp.
GGCGGGCGCGCTGGGGCTGCTACGCTGCCCCGCCGAGACGCTGGAGCTACTGGTCGAGGCCGGGCTGCCGGTCACCGGCGCGGGCGACGAACGGCGATTCTGCCACTACGACCTCATCAATCTGGGTCTCTACTCGGGCACCGGGAACAGCCTGCCGGAGATCGGCTGGGAGTTCGCGTTCCGGTTCTCCCTGAAGCCCGCCGCCACCTGGACGGAACCGAGATCCTGGCGGATGACCGCGACGCTGCGGTGTCCGGACGGCGGATGCGGCACCGACCCCGGCTGGCTGCTGCACCGACCGGTTCCGGAGCTGACCGGTGGCGCGGCCTCCGGCTGGACCAGCGCCGCCGGGCCGGTGACCGTGACCGACGACGAGGTGCGGCTGCCGGCCGTACCCGATCTGGTCGCCGTCGAACTGGACCTGGTCACCGCGGGCCGGGCGGACCGGATCGTCTCCCCCCGGCTGGCCCGGCTCTTCGCCGGCATCCGGCACGGCGGGCCGCGTTTCCAGATGCTGCCGTCGAGTTGGCAGGTCGACCCGGACGACACCCTCGCCAACGGGGTGGTCAACTGCGTCTCCGCCAGCCTGTATCTCGAACGGGAGTGCCGGGCGATGGGGTACGAGGCGTACGCCCGAGGGGGTTGGCTGATCGGCATGATGGACCTCGACCACGCCTGGCTGGAGGTGCGCGACGACGACGGCCGGATCAAGGCGGTGGACCCGGTGATGGCGCTGCTGGCCCGGCTGCTTCCCGGCGACCGGACCGCCTTCGAGGAGTTCTGCATCGGCTCCAGCCTCAACCGGGTGTTGCCCTGCGCGTGCCGGGCGGAGGGTCCGATGGCGGTACACCACTGCGGGGGCCAAACCCGTCCGCTCACGGTGGGCACCACCATCAAACCGCTGCGGCCCGGCCGACCCCGGGCTGATGGACCACTGCCGTGACCGTCGGGTCCAGGGTGTACCGCACGGGCACCGAGGCCCGCTATCCGGCCATCACCCAACGGGGCACCCTGAAACCGACCCAGCTGGTGCACCTCCTCGACGAGGTCTCCGCCGGCTGGTGGCGAGAGACGGCCGGACTCGACCGCTGGTCCTACTTCGAACGGCACCGGGTCCGCGCCGTGGTGCGGTACGTGCAGGCGTACACCCCGCCGGTGCGGGTGCTGCCCGGAGCGCCGCTCGACGCCGAACTGGCCGTCACCCTCGGCGTCGACCGGCGTGGCTGGTACGGCGGGCACGACGAGCTGACCCTGCGCGACGCCGACGGCACCGTGGTGGCGGTGTGGACCAGCCGGTGGACCTGGTTGGACGCCGGCGCCGGGGCACGACCCACACCGCGCACCGAGGCGCCCCCGGGCTTCGGCGGCGACTCGCCGCTGCTGCCGGAGCTGCCGCGACGACCCCGCAGCGGCGGAACCGAGACGGCGGCTTTCACCTTCAGCGACCGGGAGACGGATCTGAACGACCACGTCTTCTTCGCGTGCTACCTGGAGCGCGGCGAGAACGCGCTGGCCGACGCGGGGGTGCCGGCCGGCCGCACCGACACCAGCCGGTGCTGGTACCTGCGACCGGCGCAGGCCGGTCAGTCGATCACACCGGCGGTCACCGAGACCGCCCATGGGCACGTCGTCGAGCTGCGCTTCGGCGCGGGCGGCTTCCCGGCGGCGGTCTGCGAGTACGCCAGCATCGAGCGGTGACCGACCCGAGCCGGGGGAGGCCGGTCGGGATCGGACCGATGTCAGCCGCTCACCGCCGCCGGGATCGCCGCCGCGCTCACTCGCGGAACGCCTCGGTCGCGGCGGTCCGCCGGTTCCACATCGCGGCGGCCACCGGATCGCCCCAGCGCACGCAGAAGTCACGACACCGCAGGCACATCCGGACCATGGCCGCCTGCCGCTCGCCCCAGCCCGGACGCTCGCCGTAGCCGGTGAAGAGGTGATCGAGGTGATCGACCGCCAGGGGATGGTGCATCCGTACGATCCACTCGGTCCACGCGAGGTCCTCGACCGCCGGGCCGAGATGGCACAGCTCCCAGTCGATGACCGCCAGCACCTCGTCGACCGCCTCGTTCACCAGGATGTTCTGCGGGCCGAAGTCGCCGTGCACGATCACCTCGCCGGTGCCGGGAAGACCCGGCACCGTCGCGGGGTCGACGTCGGACAGCCGTCGCCGGGCCTGGCCGCACAGCCGCAGGACTGCAGCGGCGTGACCACCGTCCAGGGCGTCCTGCGCATGCCAACCGGCGACCTCCGCGACGGCAAGCTCGCCGTCGGGGGCCGCCCGGACCTCCGGGACGGGAAAGCTGCCGGCCAGCCCGGACAGTGCGGCCCGCTCGACCGTGAAGCGCTGTCCGGCATCGGGCCCCAGGTAGGACTTGCGCACCGTGCCGGCCACCCGGCTGGTCGCGTTGGTGTATCCGTGCGGCAGCCTCAGCTCCTCGTCGCCGGCCGTCTCGGTCATGCCGTTCTCCCTCTCCGTCGTTCGACGCGCCCGGACCGGACGGACCTCGCCGGCACCGGCTCGTACGGTCGCCGCGCCGCCGTCGCGGACCACGACATCACGTCCCGAAGCCACGGTCTCGAACACCGTGTCGCTGCGCAACGGGTCCGGCACCTCGACCCCGACGTGCTCCTCCCGCCGCACGGGAGTCCAGCGACCGAAGCGCGCCTCGTCGTAGGCCTGGCAGCCGGCCACCTCGGCGAGGACGTCGCACACCCCGGCGTCCCCGTGGACGCCGGAACACGGGGACCCGCTGCGTGTGCTGTCGGGTCGGGCCGTGGCCGGCCGGCGTCGGTGGTGCGGGTTAGCATCGGCGACGGCATGATCGTGCGAGGTGCCCCGCGCATGCGGGGAGAATCGGGAAGCCGGTGTGATTCCGGCACGGGCCCGCCGCGGTGACCGGGGAGCGACCGTCCAGGCGCGAGGAGCGCAGCCACTGGCCCAAGGGCTGGGAAGGCGGACGGGTAGGCGTTGATCCGGGAGTCCGAAGACCGGCCTCGCGTCGAGCGCCCACCCGTCGGGGGTGGGCCGAGCGCAGCGGGAGCCTGCCTGTGGAACTCTACGACGCCATCCACCGCCGCCGGGACGTCCGGGCCGAGTTCACCGGGGAGCCGGTGCCGGCCGACACCCTGCACCGGATTCTCGACGCCGCGCACGCCGCGCCCAGCGTCGGCAACTCGCAGCCGTGGGATTTCGTCCTGGTCCGGGACCCGGCCGTCCGTCGCCGGTTCCATCGGCACGTGCAGGCCGAGCGGGCGACGTTCGCCGCCACTCTGGACGGTGCGGCGGCCGAGCGGTTCGCGCGTATCAAGATCGACGGGGTGCTGGAGTCGACGCTGTCGGTGGTCGTCACCTACGACCCGCAGCGCGGCGGCCCGGCGGTGCTCGGGCGGCACGCCATCGCCGACGCGGGCCTCTACTCGGTCTGCCTGGCCATCCAGAACCTCTGGCTCGCCGCCACCGCCGAAGGGCTGGGCGTCGGGTGGGTGTCCTTCTACCGGGAGCCGTTCCTGGCCGAGCTGCTGGGTGTGCCGGCCGGAATCCGGCCGGTGGCCTGGCTCTGCGTCGGGCCGGTCACCCACCTGGAGGCCGTGCCCGATCTGGAGCGGCACGGGTGGCGGCGGCGCAGGCCCCTCACCGAGGCGATCCACCACGACCGGTGGCTACGGCGGGGGACCGACCAACCGAACAGCTAATTCGGGTACGTCGATGCGACAGCTAGGCTGGCGTCGCACTGAGTCATCGCTCGGCTACGTTGGGAGGAGTTTCATGCGTACCACCGTCAAGGTGTTGGCGGCGTCCGCGCTCGCCGCCCTGAGCCTCGCCGCCGCCGGCGCCACGCCGGCTCTCGCCGCCGCCCCGGCTCCCTTCTGCGAGTCCGGCGCGTCGCAGTTCTACTGCGACGCCAGCAGCACCGGCACGACGACCTGGAGCATCACCTGGTACTCCGGCAGTGTCGGCACCTTCACGACCGCCGGGCCGACTCTCTTCGCCACCTGCCCGGCCAGCAACCTCGGCCACCCCGTGCGGGCCAGCTACAGCTACGTCGACGGCGGCACCACCCAGTACAGCGGCACCACCCAGTTCATCTGCCGCAGCGGCTCCTGGCAGTCGGGCCGTCCCGCGACCGGCGTCCGCGCGGGTGACGCGCGTCCGCCGGACGGGCTCTGGTGTGACCACCACCCGGGCGTCGACGCCGGACTTTCCGGGACCACCGGCACCGACGACCGGACGCCGGTCACGTCGTGGTGATGGCCGCAGCTCGTGAGTAGCTGTACAGGATGTATCCCCGGTAGACGGCGGCGTGGAACAGGTAATGCGCGATGCCCACCATCTCACCGTCGCGCCGTGCGCAGATGCCCCGGATCTGTTCGCCGTCCACCAGGCGCTGCCACGTGCGTTCGTAGCCCTCGTCGTCGACCTCGGTCGCGGGTCGATCCGGCCGGCCCGCCCAGTGCGCGGGGAAACGCCGGGTCAAACCCTCCCACTCTTCGCGGTCACGTCCAGTCAACGAGTCGATGCTCACCACGGCCGCCATCCTCGCATCACCTCCCGCACTGCGGAGGGCGTCGGACGCGGTGTCCGGCGGACCGGACGCCACCTCGGTGCACCAACACTGCCGGGTGGGCAGGTATGGGTTTGTATGGGGATCCCCCGCACGGCCCGACGTCACGCGACGCTCGTCGGCGAGGCCCGCCCCGAGGGCGGGCGCCGAGCTATTCCACCTGCGGTGGGAGGGAACGATGATGAGATTGCTACCGCGAGAACACCGGTCACCATCCGGGCTGGTGGGCATCACGATCGCGGCGGTCCTGCTGGGGATGGGGGTACAAGCCAGCGGGGAGGGGAGGCCCCCGGCCGCCCAGGGGGATCTTCAGGACTGGCATTCGACGATGGTGAAGGTGCCGCGGCCGTCGGCGCAGGGGTGCTTCACCGCAGCCTATCCCGAACTGGTGTGGCAGAAGACCGGGTGCGTGGCCCCGCCCTCGGCTCCGATGGCCCCGAACCTCGAACAGGCTCCCCGGCGGGACGTCGGGGGCGGGATCGGGATCGTGACGGGAAGGCCGACGGGTGCCGGTCCGATCACCCGCGCGTCCGGCAGTTTCGAGAAGGTCAACCAGCAGAACCTGAGCGTGACCAGCGTCCCGACCGACGGGCCGACCATGCCGGGCAGCTACTCGTTCCAGCTCAACACCAACCACCTCCGGGTCCAGGAGTGCAACGGTTCACCGACCGCCGGCCTGTGCCGGGGCTGGAAGCAGTTCGTGTTCGCCAACGACGGCACCAGGGGCGGCAATCCCAACCCGGATCCCAGCCCCAGCCGCCTCTACGTCGAGTACTGGCTGCTGCACTACAACCCGGACCCGGGCCAGCCGTGCCCACCGGGGTGGACCGAGGCACCGGACGACTCAGAGACCCACTGCTCGCGCAAGACCGACGCGATCCAGCTGCCCTACCTGCCGATCCAGAGCATGGCGAAGCCGGCCCTGCGACTGGACGGCTCGGTCGCGAAGACGGCCGATGGGCAGGAGACCGACACCGTCACCTTCAACGACGGGTCGGGGCGGATCTACTCGTCCACGGGAGCGGGCATCCTCCACGCTCTGCCACCGGATCCCCAGGAACCCGCCTCGGAGTGGACGCAGGTCGAGTTCAACGTGTTCGGCTACGGCCACGGCTCAACGGCGAAGTTCAATCCCGAGGCGAGCTTCAACGTCCGCACGACCGTCGAGGACGGCAGCCCGGTCAGGCCCGACTGTCAGAACTTCGGCTTCAGCAGTGAGCGGAACAACCTCAACTTCGGCCCCCCGGGTCCGGTCCCGTCGAGCCCGGCGCCGGCCGTCGTCATCAACGAGTCGGTCCAGGGTCCGGCGGCGGCGTCGGCCTGTCGCATCGCCGCGGTCATCGGCGACACCCACCAGTACACGTTCGGCGGTCTGTTCTACGACTTCCAGGCCACGGGCGACTTCGTCGAGGCCCAGGCCGGTTCGACGTTCGAGGTGCAGACCCGCAAGGCGCCCGGTGGCTCGACCTGGCCCAACACCTCGGTCAACCGGTCGGTCGCGCTGAGGATGGGCAACGCGAGGCTGGCACTGTGCGACGGGACACGGCTGGTGGTGAACGGCACCACCACCAGCCTGCCGACCGGCGGGTCACTGCTGCTGCCCAACGGGGTGGCGATCGACCGCGTCAACAACGTGTACACGTTCAAGGACCCGTCGGGTAACAGCGTCCGCGCCACCGCCAACACGGGGTACCTCGACCTGGGCATCGGCGTCGGACCCGGGGCGCCGACGGTGCGCGGCCTCCTGGGCAACCCCGATGACGATCCGCACTACCTCGAGGTCAAGGGCAGCGGCGCCCTGCGCGTGCCGCTCTCCCATGCCGACCTCTACGACAGGTTCGGCAACAGTTGGCGGGTCAGCCCTTCCGCCACCCTGCTGCAACCCTGCACCGCCGTCGCCGTGGGTAACCCGACGGCACCGTTCTACGCCGGCAACCTCAACCAGAACACCAGGCTGTGGGCGCAGGAGCTCTGCCGCACCCGGCAGGTCGCCACGCTGTGGCTGGACACGTGCGCCCTGGACGTCGGCGTGCTCGGCGCGTCCGCCGCCATCGTCTACGTCGGACTGCAACGACCGGACGTCGACGCCAATCCCGTGCAGCCACCGGTCTGCATACCCGGCACCACCCATCCGACCTGCCCCACCCCGACGTGTTCCCCGGCGGGATGTCGACGGGCCGGCGGGTGACCCCAGCCGCCACGCGTGCGGTCTCCGGAGATCAGGGCAGCTCCGGGGACCGCACGGTCAGCTCCGGGGGACCTGCGTCGTCGAGGGCGGCGAGGCAGGCGCGGATCTGGTCGGCTTCGGGGGTGCCGAGGTCCGTGTAGATGGTCAGGGCCTGCCGGTAGTGGTCGCGGGCCCGATCGTGCCGGTCGAGGGCGCGGTGGGCGCCGGCGAGCCCGGCCTGGGCACGGGCCCGCTGGTCCCGGGCGCCGATCTCGGCGGCGATGGTGTGGGCGGCAGTGTGGTGGGTGAGCGCGTCGGTGGCGTGGCCGGCGGCGAGGGTGGCCTCGCCGAGCCCGTTGAGCGCCCACGCCGCGCCGTGCCTGTCCCCGGTCGTCTGCAGGATCGTCAGGGCCTGCCGATGATGTCGGGCGGCCTCGGTGGCCTGTCCGAGGTGGCGGTGGAGGGTGCCGAGCCCGTCCAGGGCCCAGGCCTCGCCGTTGCGGTGACCGGCCTGACGGAACAGGACGAGCGCCCGGTCCAGGTTCTCCGCAGCCGCCCCGTACCGCCCCGACCGGGTGTCGACCTCCGCGAGGTTGGCCAGCGACACCGCCTCACCGGCGTGGTCTCCGCTCCGTCGGTACAGGGCGAGTGCCTGTCGGAGGTGCCGGGCGGCTCTGCGGTAGTGGCCCAGGCGCTGTTCGACGTCACCGAGGTTGCTCAACGCGCGGGCCTGGCCGGTCTGGTCGCCGGCCCGCAGGTGCGCGGTCCGGGCCTGCGCGAAGTGGGCGGCGGCCCTGCGGTAGTGGCCGAGCCGCTGTTCGGCGACGCCCAGGTTGGTGTGGGTCCGGGCCTGCCCGAACCCGTGTCCGGTCTGGCCGAACAGGTGCAGGGCCGTGGTGAGGTGCTCGACGGCGGACTCGTACCGGGCGACCCAGAGATAGGCGACGCCGAGATCGGTCAGGGCGTGGGCCTGTTCGGTGACGTCGCCGGTGTGCCGGGCCGCGTGGTGCGCGTGCTGGTGGACGGTGACGGCGTCGCTGCCGTGACCGCCGGCGAAGTAGCGGTACAGGATGCGCGAGAGGCGCGTCGTGTGGCCGGGCCAGCCGTGGCCGGCGGTGTGGGCCGCGACGGTGACCAGGGTGGGCCGTTCGATGTCGAGCCAGGCCAGAGCGCTGTCCGGGTTGGCCAGGTCGGGGGCGGGTGTGCCGGTCGGCGGAACGTGGGGACGAAGGTGCGCCTGGGCGGGGTGCAGGGCGTTCATCGCGGTGGCCGCCGTGGCGAGATAGTGGTCGAAAAGGCGGGTGAGGGCTTCCCGACGGTCGGCGGGACGTACCTCGTCGTGTGCGCGGGTGACGGCGAAGGCCCGGACGAGGTCGTGCAACGTGTAGCGGCCCGAGGCGGACTGCTGGAGGAGATGGTCGCGGCACAGGTGGTCCAGGTGCTTACGGGTGGTGTCCAGGCCGGTGCCGGTCAGGGCGGCGGCAGCGTAGGCGTCACTGTCCTGCCCGGGGTGCAGCGCCAGCAGCCGCAGCAGCCGTCGCTGGTCGGTGGGCAGATGGTGGTAGGAGAGGTCGAGGGCGAGTTCGACGCCGGTTTCCAGGCGTCGCTGGAGGTGGCGTTCGTCGAGCCGGTCGGCGTGGTCGGTGAGGGTCCAGCCGGGGGTGGCCCGCATGTGTCCGGCGGTCAGGTCGAGAGCCAGGGGGAGATGGCCGCATCGTCGGGTGATACGCGCCGCCGCGTCCGGGTCGTCACCCCTGGGGATCCGGCCGACGACCCGGGCGAGATAGTCGACGGCCTCGTCCTCGGTGAACACGTCGACCACCAGGCGCGTGGCCGGCCGCAGGTCGGACAGGATCCGCCGGCTGGTGATCAGGGTGAGACAGTCGGGAACCTCGGGGAGGAGCGGCCGGACCTGGTCGACGTCGGCAGCATTGTCCAGCACGATCAGGGTACGGGTGCCGGTGAGCCGGTCGCGGTAGGCCGCCGTGCGGGCGGACAGGTCGTGGGGGATCTGGTGGGCCGGTACGCCGAGCAGCCGCAGGAACCCGTCCAGGACGGCGGCCGGGTCCGCGGGAGGCCGGGCGGGGTCGGGGAAGAACCCGCGCAGATTGACGAAGAGCGTCCGGTCGAAGCGGGACTCCCGGATCAGGAGGTGCCCGGCGTGGACGGCGAGCTGGGTTTTGCCGACCCCGGCCATGCCCTCGATCGCCGCGACCGCCATCGCCCCGGTGGTGTGTCGGTGGTGGCCGAGGGTGTGCCGGAGCTGGTCGAGTTCGCTGGCGCGACCGGTGAACCCGGCGAGGTCGGGCGGCAACCGGTCCTGGACCCGTACCACGGTGGCGGCCTGGGCCTCCCCGCCGAGCACCCGGAGCGCCTGACGCCACTGGTGCACGTATCCCTCGTCCGGGTGCAGGGCCCGCACGATCGCGGTGACGAGGTCGGCGTTCAGTCGTCGCCGGCCGGGCTTGAAACAGTCCACGACCGTGGGACGTTTGGTCCACTCGCCGGCAGGGCGGCCGGCGGCCCGCCAGGCGTGGTTGACCTGGTTGGTGATCCGTTCGTAGGACGGGCTTCCGGCCCAGAGCTTCAGGGACCTCAGCGCCGCGGTGAGCTCGTCGAGTGTGCGGGCCCGACCCGGGTCCGGCAGCAGGGCGGACGCGCCGTCCGCTCGGGTAGCGGTCATCGGTCGATCTCAAGCATTCATAGATGTGCGCGGATGTAGCTCATCGTATCGGAAAGGGCGCTTCCCGTGTCTCTGGCCGGTGGTGCCGGTCGTGTGCGGCGGGTGGTAGTTTTCGCTCCCGCGTGAGCAGTGTCGAGAAAGGACGTCCGGGTGACTGACGACCACTCCTGGGTCGGGCCCACCGCCGAGGTGCCACGACGATGGCATCGATGGGTCATCCCGTCGGTGGCGGCCCTCGCGGTGCTCGCCCTGGGTGGCGGCGCGGTGGCGTACTGGCAGCTCGCTGACCGGGGGGACGAGGATCCGGGGGTGACGGCCTGCCGGTCGGCCGGGTTCGTGGTGCGGGCCGGGGAGGGCGAGGTCGCCCCTGACGACGAGGTGCAGCGGGTGGGGGAGTTGTTCCAACGCTCCGCGCACGAGGATATGCGGTCTGCCGGGGTCTTCGCGGTGGGCATGGTGCAGCGGGTGCAACGGGCGCAGGATCCGCGCGATGCGCCGGAGGCGGTGAAGCTACGGCAGGGCAACCTGGCCGCCGCAGTCCCCAGGTTGATCGCTGCCTGTGCTCAACACCAGGTCACCGTCAAGGGGTAGCCGTGGATGTGGGCGTGACTGCGGCCAGCAGCCCGGTCGCAGCGACGCCCGACCGATGAGCGGCACCCGGGCGGAGTCGGGTCGGTGACCGGCGTGCGGCCGTGCGGTGGGGCCGTCCACCGGTGCCGCTCGCGCCGGTCTCACCCCTGCGAAGCACCCTGACCGTTCGGCAGCCCTTCCAGTTCGGCCCGCAGCGTCGCGAGTGCGGCGTCGATGATGTCGCCGAGCCGGCGACCGTCGTCGGTTTCGAGCCATGCGGCGACGGACACGTACATCAGGGTTCCCGCTGTCTCGGCGAGCAGGTCGGCCCGGAGCGGGTCGAGGCCGCGGGCGCGGAAGCCGTCCCGCATCACCTGGGCCAGCATCGCGCGCTTGTGCTGGTCGCGTTCGCCCAGCCCCGGGTCGGACGCCACGATGGCGCGCCGCTGCCTCAGGTCATCCTTGCGACCTTCGAATTTCGTCTCGGCGAGCGTGCGTAGGCCCGCGACGATGAACGCCAGCGGTTCGTCGGCGGGCGCCGTGTCCATGAGC
>NZ_JBMDWU010000627.1:0-28046 GCF_048594385.1 Micromonospora sp.
CCCGGGTGGGCTCCCGCGGGGGTGGGCCCGGCGCAACCCGCCGGCCCCGGCTCCCCGCCCGGGGCGTGTCGTGGTGACCGGCCTTGTGCCCCACCCCCATGAACATGCCGGTGGGGCACAAGGCCGTTCGGACGTGTGCCCGGCCCGCCCACGGCGGGCGCAGCGGGCGACGGGTCAGCCGGTGCCGGCCGCCCCGGCGTCGGCCAGCAGCCGCTGGCGCATCAGGAACTTGCGGACCTTGCCCGTCGGCCCCATCACCACACCGTCGGCGGGCACCGTGACCACCCGCCGCAGCGTCGCGGCGACCACCGGGCCGAGCGCGGCGCGGACCTGGTCGGAGCGGTCGAGTTCCGGGTCGGCGTCCTCGGCGAGCACGAGCAGCACCTCGGTGACGGTCCGGTCGTCGGCCTCCCGGGCCGCGATGACCGTGCAGTCGCGGACGTCGGGGCAGTGCTTGAGGATGCGTTCCTCGGACAGCGCCGTGTAGAGCCAGTTGCCGTCGCCCAGGTCGACCGCGTCGCTGGCCCGGTCGACGTGGTGGTAGTTGCCGTCCGGGTCGCGGTACATCAGGTCACCGGTGAGGTAGTAGCCGCCCAGCCGGGTGCGGAACGTGTTGACCGAGTCGTTCCAGTACCCGAGCGCCAGGGTCGGCGACTTGAGCCCGACGTGCCCCACCTGCCCCTCGGGAACCTCCTCGCCGGTGGTGACGTCGAGCAGGGCGATCTGCGCGAACGGGTACGGCTTGCCGACGCATCGGTCGTAGTGGTCGCTGCCGAGGCGGTGGCTGATCCGGAACGCGCCGTGGCCCATCTCGGTGGAGCCGAGCATGTCGACGAACTTGGACCCGGGCACGTCCACCATGCCCTGCCGGGTGTACGCGGGGTGGCTGCCCACGGCGACCAACCGCCGCACGTGCGACTCGTGGGCGCAGTCCCCGGTGTTGAACCAGTTGCGCACGGAGCTCAGGTCGCGGGTGGTCAGGTCGTGGCGGGCCAGCTCGGACCAGGTCACCGCGAAACCGAAGACACCCGTCGGCCGCCAGCGTTCGATGGCGTCGAGGATCGTCTCGGCGCTGCTGGCGAACGGGCCACCCTGCGCGGACAGGTAGAGCAACTGGTAGCTGTTGCACAGCGCCTGGTTGACCGTGATGATGCCGGCGGCGTGCGCGGCCGGCAGCACGGACAGCTCACGCACCTCGCCGTACGGGCGGGACTCGGTGAGCCGGACGGCCCGGATGGCGGCGAACAGCCCGTGGTGCGAGTGGGCGATCGCGGCCGGCACCCGGGTGGTGCCCGACGAGTGGGTGATGGCGACCGGGTCCTCGGGGTGGTGGCGGTAGTGCGGTGGAGCCTGGTCGGGGTCGCCGGTGCCGGTCTCGGCGGCGTCACCGAGGATCGGCACCCCGAGGTCGTGCCCGCGCAGCGCGGCGTGGTCGGCGTCGACGACGACCCCGACGCCGCGCAGCCGCCTGATGAACTCGGCCGCCAACTCGATCGGCATGTTGCCGTTCATCAGGGCCGGGATCGCGCCGAGCCGGTTGAGGGCGAAGAAGTTGAGGAACACGTCGGGCGCGGACGTCACGTAGATCGCGACCGGGTCACGCCAGCCGACGCCCCGCTGCCGGAACCAGTCGGCGCGGGCGGCGACCCGCTCGGTGAGGGTGGCCAGCGACAGCGGCGTCCAGGCGGGGATGCCGTCCACGTCGACGTCGAAGGTCACCCGGGGCAGGTCCGGGTCGGCACCGTGTTCGGCGAGCCGGAGCAGCACGTTGCCGGCCCCCAGCTCCATGTCGGCCGCGAGCGTCGCCCGGAAGTTGTCGGCACCCAACGAGTTGTCTCCTCACCTGGCACGCTCACGGTCACCGCACCCCGGCGCAGCAGCCGATCTGGGACACGCTCAGGCTAGAGCGCCGATCACCTGCAGACAATGGCCAACATCAATCCTGGTCACACCGGTCCGGCCGACGGCGCTCCGGCTCAGGAGACCTCGCGGTTGAACAGGTGCGACGACCAGACCAGGCTGATCGCGGCCAGCACGATCATGATGAGGGCGCCCTGCCAGACCACGGGCTCGGTGATCTGCCCGTTGAACAACGCCCGCATGCCGTTGGTCGCCCACGAGAACGGGTTCCAGAACGCGACCTGTTGGATCCACAGTGGTGCCAGCACCAGGGGGATGAGCACCCCGGCGAGCAGCGAGATCGGCTGGCCGACGGTGTTGACCAGCACGCCGAGGCTGTTCTCGTTGCGCACCAGCAGCGCGATGTCGTACGAGATCGAGGTGCTCAGCAGCACCATCACCGACAGCAGCGCGTACGAGATGAGCAGGTTGCCCAGGTGCACCCGCAACCCGAACGGCAACGCCACGATCGTGATGATCACCGCCTGCACCACGTTCAGGCAGACGTGCATCAGGGCCCGGCCCAGCAGCAGGCCGGTCCGGCTCACCGGGGTCACCCGGCACCTGTCGATGATGCCGGCGCGCAGGGCGCTGAGCAGCCCGTACCCGGCGAACAGGCCACCGAACAGGCCCATCGCCACGAACAGGCCGGGCACGTAGATGCGGTAGGCGTCGGCGTACGAGGAGGCCCCCCGGTCGACCATCACCACCTTGAGGAACGGGGCGAACAGGATGAGGTAGGTGACCGGCTGGGCCAGGCTGAACGCCACCATCACCGGGTTGCGCACCATCAGACCGACCTCCTGTTGGAAGATCAGCCAGGTGTCGCGGACCAGTTTCACTGCGGCTCCTCTCGTGCCGGCCGGTTCACTCCTCCAGAGAGCGGCCGGTCTTGGCCAGGAAGACGTCGTCGAGGCTCGGCCGGCGGGCCTCGATCGCCCCGGGCTCGACCCCCCGCGTCAGCAGGGTGCGCATGATCTGCGGGATCGCCGTCGCGGCACTGTCCACATAGAGCCGCAGGGTGCCGTCGACCGCCTCCGACGAGTGCACGTACGGCTGCTCGGCCAGCAGCTTCGTGGCGATCGGCAGGTCGGCGTCGGCCGGGCCGTCCGTCACGTCGGCGCGGGTCAGGTCGATCGCGACCACGTCACCGGAGATCTCCCGCTTGAGATCCGACGGGGTGCCCTCGGCGACGATCCGACCGCCGTCGATGATGGACAGCCGGTCGCACAGGGTGTCGGCCTCGTCGAGGTAGTGGGTGGTGAGGAAGACCGTCATGCCCTCCGCGCGCAGCCGCCGGACCTCCTGCCACATCCGTACCCGGCTGGGCGGGTCCAGCCCGGCGGTCGGTTCGTCGAGGAAGATGACCTGCGGAGAGTGGATCACCCCGAGCGCCACGTCGAGCCGCCGACGCTGCCCCCCGGAGTACGTCCTGATCCGCCGGTCGGCGAAGTCGTCGAGCTGGAACGCACCGATCGCCGCCTCGGCCCGGCGCTGTGCCTCGGCCTTGCCGAGGCCGTACAGCCGGGCCTGGAGCACCAGGTCCCGGCGGGCGGTCGAGTCGTCGTAGGTGCCGCTGGCCTGGGCCACGAAACCGATCTGCCGGCGCACCTGGGCCGGAGCCCGCAGCAGGTCGACGCCCGCGATCGACGCCCGGCCCCCGTCGGGGCGGATCAGCGTGGCCAGCATCCGCATGGTGGTGGACTTGCCCGCGCCGTTGGGGCCGAGGAACCCGACGATCTCGCCCCGCTCGACGGCGAAGTCCACCCCCCGCACCGCCTCGACGGTGCCGGCGTTGCGGCCACGGCCGACCCGGTAGGACTTGCGCAGGCCGGTGGCCTCGATCATCGAGCCTCCTCGGACGGGGACGACGCCGGGCCACGGGGTGTCGACCCACGGGGTGTCGACGGTGGACGGCGACACCCCTGCGGGTGCGTCAGGTCAGGCTCGTGTGGCCGTACCCGAAGGACAATGGTCGATGGGCCGGGCGGCCAGGGCGGCGAGGTGCCGGGCGGCGGCGGCCGCGCCACCGGCGGCGGCGAACGACTCGCCCACCCGGCGGGCCCTCTCCCGGTAGCCCGGATCGTCGAGTACGGCGGTGAGCGCGGCGGTGAGGTCCGCCGGGGTCGCCGAGGCGAACGCGACCTCGATTCCGGCGCCCGCATCGGTCACCTGGCGGGCCACCGTCGGGTGGTCGTGCCGGATCGGCGCGACGACCACCGGCACGCCGTGCGCCAACGCCTCGGTGACGGTGCCCAGCCCGCCGTGCGACACCACCGCGTCCAGCCGGGGCATCAACTCCAGCACCGGCACCCGGGGAGCGGCCAGCACGTGCGCGGGCGGATCGGGCAGCACGTCGGGCGAGGCGGTGACCACCACCTGCACCCGGTCGGCCAGGGCCGCCGTCGCCGCCATCATCCGCCGGTAGAAGTCCCGGGCCAGGTGCTCGGCCATCGTCCCGACGGTGACCAGCAGGTGCCGGCGGGTCGGGTCCCAGGCGGCCCAGTCGAAGGCCGGCGCGTCGGGGCGGTGACCCAGGGCCGGGCCGGTCAGCACGCACCGGGCCGGCAGCGGCGTCGCGCCGGTCAGCGCCGTGCCGGTCAGCCCGAGCACCAGGTACGGCGAGAACCGCAGGTCGATCGCGTCGTCGACGGGCACGTCGGTCATCGCCCAGACCCGGGCCAGCTGCGCGCGCACGTAGTCGGTGAACCCGGGCAGGTCCGGCGGGGTGAGTTCCAGCGCGCCCACGCAGAAGGTCGCCCACGGCACCCCGTGCCGGTGCGCGGCCAGCGCGCCGGCCAGCGCGTACTGGTCGACGACGACGACGTCCGGTCGGTGGTCGGCGACCGCCCGGTCCACGGCGTCCCGGATGAACCGGTTGACCGGCAGCACGTGCCCCTCCCAGAGGCTGCGCACCGACGCCATGCCGGTCTCGCCGTCGAGGCGGAAGTACCGCTTACCGGTCGGGTAGAGCGTCGCGTCGGGGCCGATCAGCGGACGCAGGTCGGTGCGGGGACCGCACCACGCCACCTCGTGCCCCGCTGCCCGGAGCGCCTGGCCGATGGCGAGCGGGGCGTTGAGGTGCGACGCCACCGGCAGGACGACGAACAGGAAGCGGGCCACGTCGATATTCTGGCACGCGTTGACAGCGACGGACGCCGCTGATGGGATTCCTGCCGTGGCGGTCGACGAGCAACGCTCCCGGGTACGACCGTCCACTGTGCCATCCGACGGCAGGACGGGTTCCGGCCCGGTCGCCGGCCACCTCCGGTCGACTCCGGTGCCGGCGGCATGACGGCGCTCGACGCGGTCGCGGTCCACCTGCCGCCGCACCGCGTCCCGATCGAGAGCCTGGCCGGCCCGCTGGAGCTGACCGAGATGCAGGTCCGGCTGTTCCGCCGGTTCCACGGTCTCGACCAGGTACGCCGCGATCCCGACCGGTCCCTGGCCGACCTGCTCCGGCACGCCGCCACCGGGCTCACCGCCCTGCGCGGGCAGGAACACCGGGTCCGGTTCGTGCTGTACGGGCGGGCGTTCCCCGTCGTCGTGCCGTACCCGGTCAACCCGTTGCACGACGTCTGCCGCGCGCTGGGGCTCGGCCACGCGGTCGCCTTCACCCTGACCCACCAGTCCTGTGCCAGCGCACTGCTCGCCATCGAGATGGCCGGTCGGCTGCTGGCCGCCGAGCCGGGGCCGCACCCGCCGGGCGGGGGACCGTTGGCGCTGGTGCTCACCGCCGAGAAGGCGTTCACCCGCGACGCCCAGTTCATCCCGGAGACCTCCGTGTTCAGCGAGGGGGCGTCGGCGTGCCTGGTCAGCCTCGACGGCCCCCGGGACCGGCTGCTCGGCTACGCGTGCCGGCAGCGGGGCGAGTTCGACGTCGCCGGTGGCGCGTCCGGCGCGCAGTTCCAGCGCGAGTACCGGCCGGCGCTGGCGGACGTCATCGGCCGGGCCCTCGCCGTGGCCGGGGTGGACCTCGACGACATCCGGCTGATCCTGCCGCACAACGTCAACGTGGTGACCTGGCAACGGTTGAGCCGGCTGATCGGGTTCCCCCGCGACCGGGTGCTGCTGGACAACGTCCGGGAGACCGGCCACGTGTTCTGCGCGGACGCGTTCACCAACTACCTGACCGCCCGCGACCGCGGCCTGCTGAACCCGGGTGACCGTTACCTGGTCGCGGCGGTCGGGGCCGGCGAGGGCGCGACCTTCGCCGCGATGGTCCTCGCCCATTGAGATCGCGACGGTCTCCGCCCACCCGGACCGCGGGCCGGCCGGACACCGAGGAAGGAGCACCGCGATGGCGGTCCCGTCGACCGACCTGCACCTGATCCGGGCCGCCCGGCGGGTCTTCACCGGGCCGGCCACGCTGCTGGACGATCCGGACCAGCGGGCCCGGTCCGCCCGCTACCTGGCCGACCTGACCCACCCGTACGGGCTGGAACTGCCGGACGGCCCGGGGCAGGACGCGCTGGGCCGGTCCCACGCGGAGATGGCCGAGGCGCTGATCGGGGCGCTCGTGCCGCCGGAGGAACCGGTTGACCTGCTCGTGCTGGCGTTCGCCCGGCACGACGTGCTGCCCGGCCGGGCCACCGCCACCTACCTGAGCCACCTCTGCCCGGGGACGCCGCTCTCCTTCGCCGTCTGCGACCAGGGCCCGGCGGCGGTCGTCAGCGGTCTCCGGCTCGCCCACGCGTACGCGTCCCCGGGCGACCGCACGACGGCCCTGCTGATCGCCGTCGACCAGGCCGTGCTTCCCTACCGCACGCCGACGCCCGCCCCGGCCCGGCAGCAGGCCGTCGCCATGCTCTACCGCACCGCCCCGGTGGCCGGGGCGGTGCCGGAGCACACCGGCGACGTGGTGCACGCCCCGGCCCGGATGACGGTGCTCCGCCAGCATCCGGACGTGGCGGCCGGCGACGTCGCGGCGCTGGCCGGGTCCGAACTGGCCGCGATGTCGGCGGGCCGGCCCGACGCCCGGATGGTGCTCGGCGTCGACCTCGCGGCGGCCTGGCCGGCGCACCCGACCGACGGGGTGACCGTCGCCCCGCCGGGCCAACCGGTCACCGGACCGTGGTGGACCCTGCTCGACGTCCTCGCCGCCGACCCGGACCGGTCCCGGCCGGTGCTGACCGCCGACTACGACCCCGACCTGCGCTACCTCTGCCTGACCGGCTGGGAGACCACCCCGGCCGACACCCGGCCCCGCTGACCTGGCCCCGCCGGCCCGTCAGGCACCGGCGACCCGTCGATCACCGGCCCCTGCGATCACCGGGCCGTCGATCACCGGCGGCCCGTCAGTCGCCGGCGGCCAGGATGGTCCGGGCGACGGCGCACAGCCGCTCGTTCGCCTCGTCGGTGCCGACGGTGATCCGTACCCCCGCGCCGGGCAGCGCCATCACCAGGATGCCGGCGTCGCGGGCCCGCTCGGCGAACGGGACCGCCCGCTCCCCCAGCGGCAGCCAGACGAAGTTCGCCTCGCTGGGGGCCACGGTGAGGCCGATCCCGCGCAGCCCGTCGATCAGCCGGGCCCGTGCGGACGCCAGGTCGGCGCAGCGCCGGGTCAGCTCGGGGGTGACCGCCTCGTCGAGGCTCGCCACCGCCGCCGCCTGGGCCAGGGTGTTCGGGAAGAACACCGCGCCCACCATGCCGGCCAGCGGCGTCACCCGGGGTGGCACCACCGCGTAGCCGACGCGCAGCGCGGCCAGCCCGTACGCCTTGGAGAAGGTGCGCAGGACGCAGACGTTGTCGTGGGAGCGGAACAGGTCCATCCCGTCGGGCACCTGCGGGTCGGTGACGAACTCCCGGTACGCCTCGTCGATGATCACCGGTACGTCGGCCGGGATCCGGGCCAGGAACGCCTCGATCTCGTCGCGGTGCAGCACCGCCCCGGTCGGGTTGTTCGGGTTGCACAGCAGCACGCACCGGGTCTGGTCGGTCACGGCGGCGGCCATCGCCGGCAGGTCGTGGCGGTAACCGTCCATCGGCACCGGTACGCCCCGGGCCCCGACGTTGCGGATGATCAGCGGGTAGCCCTCGAAGGACAGCGCCGGGTGCACCACCTCCGGGCGCGGCCCGAGCGCCTGGACGAGGTGCTGGCACAGCCCGGCCGACCCGGGCCCGACGAGGATCGACTCCGGTCCCACGCCCAGCCGCGCGGACAGCGCGCCCCGCAACGCGGCGGCGGTCCGGTCCGGGTACCGCTGGAGGGCGGCGGCCCCGTCCTCGACGATCCGCCTGATGCTCGGCAGCGGCGGGTACGGCGTCTCGTTCATCGACAGGTCGGCCGGCGGCTGGGTGCCGACGGGGGTGGCAGTGGTCATCGTCGCTCACTTCGTCGCGGGGCCGGCGGAAACAGGTGGCTGGGCGTGCCGGTCGGTGAGCAGCCCGAGCTGGTACATCCGGTCGACCAGGGACAGCGGTCGGACGTTCGTGCCGGACAGGTTGCCGGCGGTGAGCCCGAGCAGCCGGGGGTTGGCCGCGGTGCGCCGCATCATCCGCGCCCCGAGCAGCCGGGGCAGCCCCGACACGCTGGTGATCATGCGGGCGGCGTTGTGGCTGACCGTGGCGACGTGGTCGAGCTGGGGCCGGCGGGCGGCGTCGAAGTCCCGCAGCGCCCGGTCCACGGCCGCGTCGTCCAGGCCCCCACCGGCGGCGAGGCCGGCGGCGAGGGTCTCGGCGTCGGCGAGGGAGCTGTTCACGCCCTGCGCCGCCATCGGGTGCACCGCGTGGGCGGCCTCCCCGAGCAGGGCCAGCCCGGGCACGGTCAACCGTGCCGCCCGGAGCCGGTAGACGGCGAGGAGCTGCCGCCGGTGCAGGTTCGCCCGCAGGGCCGCACCCAGCGGACGGATGGCCGGCACCCCGGCGAGCAGCCGGTCGCACCAGTCGGCCAGGTCGGCGGCGCTGCGGCCCCGGAACTCGTCCGGGGTCACCTGGACGTAGACCCGGCACCGCCCGCCGGGCAGCGGGTAGACCAGGCACAGGCCCCGCTCGGTGCGGTAGGCCGACACCTCGTCGGCCACCTGGACCCCGGGCACGTCGAAGGCGACCAGGCCGTGCGGGTACTCCCGCCGCTCGACGTCGATGCCGACGGCCTTGCGCAGCGGCGAGGACATCCCGTCGGCGGCGACCACCAGCGCCGCCCGGATCTCCTGCTCGCCGTCGTCGCCGGTGACCCGGACCCCGGTTACCCGGCCGTCGGCGGCGCGCAGCGGGCCGGTGACCCGCTGCCCCCACCGGATCTCGACGCCGGCGGGCAGCCCGTCGGCGAGCACGGCACGCAGATCGCCGTAGTCGGCGCAGAGGATCTGCCGGTATCCGCCGGGCAGGGTGCCGTAGTCGAGGGCGAGCAGCGGACGGCCCTGCGGGTCACGGATGGCCAGCCGGTCGACCGGGCACGCGCCGGTGGCCCGCAGGGCGTCGAGCACACCCCAGCCGTCCAGGATGCGTACCGTCTCGGGTTGCAGGATCTCGCCCTTGGCGATCGACGCGGGGGTGCGTTGCCGGTCGAGCACCAGCACCCGCAGCCCCCGCGCGCCGAGCGCGCGGGCGGCGGCGAGACCGCCGGCCCCGGCACCGACCACGACGACGTCGGCGCTCATCGGGCGACCGCACCGGGTGTGACGCCCGCCCGGCCGGCGACGGTACGCCGGTACTCACCGAGCGCCCGCAGCGCCACCGCCTGGGTGATCACCGCGTTGGGGTAGCGCAGGTGGTGGCGGATGTAGTTGCAGACCCGGGTGGCCGGCCAGCCACCGTCGGGCCCGGCGGCGGCGAGCAGCCAGGAGACCCCCCGGTCGACCGCGTCGGCGGCCTCCGGGTCACCGCTTGCCAGCAGCCCCTGCACGGCCCAGCCGGTCTCCTCGACCGACCCGGCGGTGCCGTCGCCCGGCCCCCACGACCCGTCGGGCAGTTGGGTGTCGCGCAGCCAGCGCACCGCCCGCCGGACCACGTCGTGCCGGGCGTGGCCGACCCGGGACAGCGCCGCCACCACCACCGCCGTGCCGGAGGTGTGGTCGCGGTACCAGAGGTTCTCGTAGCTGCCGTCGGGGCGCGCGGCGGTCAGCAGCCAGGCCGCCCCGGCGGCGACCGCCGGGTGGTCGTCGGGGTGCCCCGCGTCGTGCAGGGCGAGCACCGCCTGGCTGGTGATGGCGGGGCAGGGGCCGTCGTTGGCGAGCTTGGTGTCGCGCACCCACAGGCTCCACGAGCCCCGGCTGTCCTGCCGGCCGACGAGCCAGTCCACGCCGCCGCGCAGCACCGGGTCGGTGTCGGCGTCGGGATAGCCGGCGAGCGCCGACAGGATCTCGGCGGACTCCAGCGTCACCGGCCAGCCACCCACGTTGGAGTAGCTCCACCCGCCCGGTGGCACGTCCAGCACCGTGAACGCGGTCGGCTTCTGGGTGGCGTGGAAGAACTCGCGGGTGGGGCGCAGCCGGGGGTCGGCGGCGTACCCGGCGGCGATCAGCCCGGTCACCGCGTACCCGGAGCGGGTCAGGTCGAGGTTGGCCACCGCGTCCCAGGCGCCGTCGGGACGCACCGCGCGGCGCAGCCAGCCCACCACGGCGGTGGCGATGTCGGGGGCCTCGCCTGTGCGGGCCAGGCCGAGCAGGACCAGGGCGGCGGGCCACGGGTCCTCGCTCAACGCGCCGGTGCGGCCTTCGTGGTCGTAGATCGCGCGCAGCAGCCGCAGCGCCGCCGGACGGGCCCGCCGCAGGGTGGCCCGGCGCAGCCGGCCGGTGGGCAGCAGGTCGGCCTGCATCAGGGCCAACCCGATGAACGGCGCGGTACGGAACGACAGGCGCTGGCGGCGGACCCGGTCGAACAGGACGATCTCCAGCGGCAGCCGGCGCAGCGGGCCCGCCTCGGCGGTCAGCCCGGCCATGGTGAGCAGTTGCCGGCAGAGCAGTGAGATGGCCGGGTCGGTGACCGTGTCGACACCCCCCATCGCGGCCAGCCGGGCGCGGCCGGCCGTGATCGCCTCGGCGCTGGCCTCGGGTGCGGTCAGGGCCAGGGCGGCGACCGCGACGGCGGTGGCGACGACCTCGCTGTCGGCCCCCACCACGCCGCCCCAGCCGCCGTCGTCGTGCTGCTGCCGGCGCAGCCAAGAGGTGCCGGCGTCGACCAGGTCGGCGCTGCCCACCGGGTCGGCGGCGTGCAGGGCGGCCACCGTACCGGCGGTGCCGAGCACCGAGGCCGGCGGGTCGTCGCCGAAGACCCCGTCGGGACGCTGCCGGCGCAGCAGCGCCTCCGCGCCGCGGGTGATGGCCCGGTCGAGGGCCTCGGTGGGCACAGCGGTCATGACACGTCCTCCATGGCGGCTCGACGGGGGGTGGCCAGCGCCAGCTCGGGTCGTCCGGTGCCGAGTTCGTGCCCGGCGCGCATCATCCGCTGCGCCCACCAGGTCAGGGCGACCATCGGCACCGCCAGCAGCAGTTGCGGGCCGATCCCGAGCCCCAGCCCGACCAGGGCCGAGGCCAGCACCACCCGCTCGACCACCAGGACGGCGTGCGCCCGCAACGCCACCAGCACGGGCATGTCGGCGCGGTGCGCGACGAGCGGGGCCAGGGCGACGCCCCCCAGTGCCACCACGACGGCAAGCGTCGCCAGGTAGCCGGCCCGCCGGGCCGGGTCGGCCAGCAGCCCGGCGACCAGCGCGGCGGTGACGGTGCCGGCGTAGAGGGCCAGCACCGTACGCACCGCGAACGGGGCGCCCCGGCGGACCGGCAGGGTGCGGTAGCCGCCGGCCCGGTCACCGTCCATGTCGCGCAGCGCACCGACCAGGTTGGACATGGTGTCGTGGGCCCAGAACGCGAGCATCGAGGCGAGCAGCACCGGCACCGCCGACGGCCGTTGCGGGGACAGCCCGACGGTCAGCGTGCCGTAGAGCAGCGCGATCGCGCCCAGCGCGCCCCGGACCAGGTTGCCGGCGATGCCGCGCGCCTTGCACCAGCGGCTGTAGGCGACGATGCCGAACGCGGCGAGCACGGCCGCCGAGGTGGTGCCCCAGCCCCCGAGCACCGCCAGCAATGCGAGGACGGCGAAGCAGGCGCAGCCGCACCACAGCGCCGTACGGGCGGCCAGCCGGCCGGACGGGATCGGGCGGTGCGGTTTGCTGCCGGCGTCGAGGTCCCGGTCGAAGTAGTCGCCGAGGTAGTGGCCGCCGAGCCAGCCGGCGGTCGGGGCGGCCCAGGCCGACAGCAGCAGCCACGGGTGGTGCGGCCCGTCGGCCAGGGCCGCACCGGCGAGGCCGACCAGCCCGACGTACCACAGGGTGTAGGGCCGCCAGGTCTCGACGTGGGCCCGCAGCGCCCGTACCGCGCCGGCGGCGCTCACGCCGTCTCGCTCGTCATCCAGTGCGCGATGCCGGCGAGCACGGTGGCGCTGGGGGACGGGGCGAGCCCGGCCAGCTCGGCCAGTGCCCGCTCGGCGTGCTCCACCATCTGCCGGCGGGCGTTGCGTACCGCGTCGACCTCGGCGAGCAGGCCGGCGACCCACTCGACGTCCCCGGGGCCGGCCCCGCGCCGGTGCAGCACCGCCATCAGTTCCACCCGGCCGGCGTCGGTGGCGGCGTCGTAGGCGAGCAGCAGCGGCAGGGTGGGCCGGCCGTTGTTGAGGTCGCTGGTGGCCGGCTTGCCGGTCTGTTCCGGGGTGGCCACGTAGGACAGCAGGTCGTCGCGGATCTGGAAGGCGACGCCGAGGTGCTCGCCGTAGCGGGCCAGTGCGGCGGCGACCTGCGGTTCGGCCCCGCCGAGCAGCGCGCCGACGTGGCACACGGCGCGGAACAGCGCGCCGGTCTTGAGCCGGATCATCTCGGCGTAGCTGCGGGCGCCCTCGTCGAGGTCGCCGACGAGCTGCGTCTCGAGCATCTGCCCCCGGCACAGGTCCCGGCCGGCCTCGGCCAGGGCCGCGACGGCGGCGGCGACGTGCCCGGCCGGCACGGCGGCCCCGGACTCCACAATGGACTGGAAGGCCGTGAAGATGAGGTGGTCGCCCACCACGATGGCGTTGGGGATACCGAAGGCGACAGGCACCGCCGGGCGACCCCGACGCAGCGTGTCGGCGTCGATGATGTCGTCGTGCACGAGCGTCGCGACGTGCAGGTACTCCATCCCCAGCGCGGCCGGCAGGACGTCGGCCGGCGAACCGCCCACCGCCTCCGCCGCGTGCAGCGTCATCATCGGACGGAGCAGTTTGCCCGCCGGTAGAAGGGCGTAGCGGGCGATGCCGACCAACGGGTCGGTCGACTCCGGCCACCGGCGTCCGAGTTCCGCGTGCAGCAGCCGCCCCGATTCACTGCGGGCAAGGTCGTCGATGAAGGGCGGATATCGCGTGAAACCAGTAACCGTCATAGCGTGTCGACCCTTTCGCAAAGGCTCGGCCCAGCCGGCACGCGAGACGTTACCTGCCGGTCCGTCCATGAACAACCTTCGGAAAACTGCGCTCGCTATGGAGAAACACGAATGTCACGAACCTATTCACCGGCAAATCGGTCGATGCCAGAGAAATCCGCTGAACTGCTTACCGTGCGTCACACGGCACCGCGAAAACAGGTACGAACGTCGGATCACCCGTCGGCGGATCAGGCGTCCACAGCGAACTCCAACAGCGTCAGTCCCCCGGTGCCGCGGTAGGTCCCGACCGGTTTCAGACCCGCCGCCGCCGCGAGCGCCACGTGCTCGGCCACCCCCCGCTCGCAGCCGCCCACCAGCACCAGCATCTGCAGGTCGTACGGCGAGCGGTGCGGCACGTACGGGTCGGTCGGCAGCACCTCCACCACCAGCACCCGACCGGTGCGCCCGGCCGCCTCGGCGCACCGGCGCAGGATCGCCGTCGCGTGCCTGTCGCTCCAGTCGGTCAACGCCCGGGACACCACGTACACGTCGGCCCCGGCCGGCAGCTCGGCGAAGAAGTCCCCGACCACGGCGTCGACCCGGTCGGTCAGCCCGTGCGCGGCGAACGTCGCGGTCGCCGTCGCCACCGGCTCGTCGCGGTCGACCAGGGTGCCCCGCAGGTGCGGGTGGGTCGTCAGCAGCTCCCGCAGCAGCCCGCCGGCACCCCCGGCGACGTCGGTCACGTGGCCCACCCGCTGCCACGGGTAGAGCGCCGCCACCTGCGGCGCGGTGAACCGCTGCTGGCTGAGCATCAGCGCGTCGAAGTAGGCCCGGTAGGACGGGTGCGCGTCGAGGTCGGCCCAGAAGTCCCGCCCGTGCACCGCCTGGTAGCCCGGTCCGCCGGTGCGCACCGCGTGCGGCAGCCCCGTGTAGGCGAGGTCCATCCGCGCCCCGAGACCGTCGAGGTCGAGGTAGCCGCCGTGGCCGCCGCCGTCGCGCTCACAGAGCAGCTCGCCGACGTCGGTCAGCGCGAACACGTCGGGCGCGGTCTCCACGAACACACCCCGGTGGACCAGGTAGCGCAGCAGCCGGCCGAGCGCGTCCGGGTCGGCGTCACAGGCGGCGGCCAGCTTGTCCAGACCGGTCACGCCGGCCGCGATCCGCTCCGGCACCCGCAGGGTGACCGCCGTGCGTACGGCGAACGGGGTGGCCAGGTCGGTCAGCCGGCCGAGCCGGGCCGCCGGATCGTCATCGGTCGAGGTCTCGATCGTCACCGGGACAGCCCCCCGTCGCGCCGCGCGTCCACGATGGCCGTGGCCTCCGCCGGCCCGAATGCTCCCAGGGACGGCGCGACGGCGTCAATATCAACGGTGGAGATCCCATTCACCGGCGTGGAACAATGCGCCGACGGGCCCGGGTGCCCAGACCGGAGGAAGCACCGATGACCACGTCCCTCGTGCCGCAGGTACGGCTCGTCGCGGGCGCCCTGGGCGCCGAGGTCCACGGCATCGACCTGAACACCCTGACCGACGAGGGATTCGCCCACCTGCACCGGCTGTTGCTCGCGCACCAGGTGGTCTTCGTCGCCGGGCAGACCGCGCTGACGCCGCAGGCGCACATCGCCTTCGGCCGGCGTTTCGGCGAGGTCGAGCTGCACCCGTACCTGCCCCGGCTGGCGGGGCACCCGGAGATCGTCCTGATCGACTCCGAGGACGGCGGCAAGGTGGACGTCTGGCACACCGACATGACCTTCCACCAGAGCCCGCCGATCGCCTCGATCCTGCACCTGGTGCAGCTGCCCGAGACCGGCGGCGACACCATGTGGACCAACCAGTGCAAGGTGTACGAGGCGCTCTCCGCCCCGATGCGGGACCTGCTCGACGGGTTGACCGCCATCCACGTCATCCGGATCGGCACCGAGTTCACCAGCCGGGCCGAACACCCGGTGGTCCGGGTGCACCCCGAGACCGGCCGCCGCTCGCTGTACGTCAACCGGCTGTTCACCTCGCACATCCCGCAGTTGAGCCGCAACGAGAGCGACGCGCTGCTGGAGTACCTGTTCGCCTTCTCCGAGGGCCCCCAGTTCACCTGCCGGTACCGCTGGCGGGTGGGTGACGTCGCGATCTGGGACAACCGGGTCACCCAGCACTACGCGATCAACGACTACGCGGGCGTGCGGCGCGGGCAGCGGATCACCGTGCTCGGCGACCACCCGACCGGCGACGCGCCCCGGTGGGAGCACTACGTCGCCGCGCCCGGCCAGCGCTACTGGCCCGACCGGGTCAACGCGGTGGAGAGCTACTGACCGCCGGCGCCTGCGGGGTGGCCGCGCCGGCCGGTGACCGGGGCGGCCTCACCAGGTGACCGGGAACGACGCGATGCCGCCGTTCATCCGGTCGTGCCGCCAGGGGATCCCGTCGAGCGGCACGGCGGGGGCCAGTCCCGGCAGCCGCCGCAGCAGCTCGCCGATGGACAGCTCCACCTGCATCCGGCCGAGCGCGGTGCCCAGGCAGAAGTGCGGCCCGAAGCCGAAGGTGAGGTGCGGTGCGGCCGGCACCCGGTCGATGTCGAACACGTTGGGGTCGGGGAAGACGCGCGGGTCGCGGTTGCCGGCCCACGGGATCGCCATCACGCAGTCTCCGGCGCGCATCGCCACCCCGCCCAGGGTGAGGTCCTCGCGGACCACCTGGACCCGGAACATGCTGCTCACCGACGTGTACCGGAGGATCTCGTCGGTGGCCGAGGAGAGCTTGGCCGGGTCGGCCCGCAGCTTCGCCAACTGCTCGGGGTGCTGGAACAGCGCGCGCAGCCCGGCGCTCGTGGAGTTGATCTCCAGCCCGCCGAGCAGCACCCCCATCGCCAGCTCCACCAGTTCCGCGTCGTCGAGTTCGTGCGCGTCGCGGCCCAGCACCCAGGCCGAGAGCAGGTCGTCGCCGGGGGTCGCCCGCTTGCCCGCCAACTGCCCGGCCAGGTACGCCCGCAGCTCCGCCTGCGCGGCGGCGGCGTCGGCGGACCCGTACGCGGTGACCGAGTTCAGGCCCTCGATCCAGCCGTAGAACCGGGGCCGGTCGGCCACCGGCACCCCCAGCACGTCGCAGACCACGTGGACCGGCAGTGGCGCCACCAGCGCGGCGACCAGGTCGGCGGGGCGGGGACCGGCCAGCAGGTCGTCGATCAACGCGTCGACCAGCCGGCGTACCCGGGGGCGGAAGGTGTCGATGCGGCGGGCGGTGAAGGCCCGGCTGGCCACCCGGCGGACGACCGCGTGCGCCGGACCGTCCATGTTCAACTCGCGGGGTCCGCCGCCGTCGGGGGTCCCGGTCGCGCCCAGCGGCAGCCGGGAGAACCGGGGGTCGGCCAGTACCGTGCAGCAGTCGTGGTAGCCGAGCACCAGCCAGGCGGGCCGCCCGTCGGGCAGCCGCACCCGGCTGACCGGCTCGGCCACCACCATGTCCAGCAGTTCGGTGGGCAGGTCGCCGGTGAACGGCGCGAAGGGGTAGTCCCGCAGCTCCGAGACGACGGTCATGGCGAGCTACCCACCTGTCGGTCGGCGGTCCACATCGGGCACCGGTAAGACTCGGTCATCGGTGCGGCCGGCGTCAATATCCATTGGTCGCCGCGACGATCTTCCGGGTGCGGACACCCATCGCCTAGCATCGGTGCACCAGGACTGCCGGGTGGTACGCGCGGATGGGTCGGACTTGACTGCGGCTTTGCGGATTCTGTTGTCGACGTGGGGCTGGCGGTCGCATTTCTACGGCCTGGTGCCGCTCGGTTGGGCCCTGCAGGCCGCCGGCCACGAGGTGCGGGTGGCCAGCCATCCGGCGCTGGTGCCGGCGATCACCTCGGCCGGGCTGGCGGCGGTGCCGTTGGGTGCGGACGTCGACTTCGCCACCGCCTTCGCGGGCCGGATCGGCGCGGTGGGCGCCCTGGACCGGGCCACCGACGAGCCGGACGACACCCCCGACGACACGGTCGAACCGGCGATCACCGCCGACGGCGGCGTGGTCCGGTTCGCCGACGCCCTCCTCGACGACCTGGTCGGTTTCGGCCGCTCCTGGCGGCCGGACCTGATGGTCTGGGAGCCGTTCAACCTCGCCGCCGCGGTGGCCGCCGCCGCGCTGGGCGTGCCCGGTGTGCGGCACCTGTGGGGGCCGGACTCCTCGGTCACCCTCCGGCTCGACCCGGAGCCGGTGCTCGGCCCGCTGGCCGGCCGGTTCGGGCTGGCCGCCGCCGACGTGGACCTGGCCGGGGCGCTGACCCTCGACCCGGTGCCGCCCCCGATGCAGGTGCCGGTGACCGGCCCGACCTGGCCGGTCCGGTACGTGCCGTACAACGGCCCGGCCGTGCTGCCGCCCTGGCTGCACCGCCCGGCGGACCGGCCCCGGGTCTGCGTGACGGCGGGCACCATGATGGCCGGCGCCGGGCTCGACGACCGGCTGGACCTCCCCCGGGTCGTGCGGGCGGTGGCCGGGCTGGACGTGGAGGTCGTCGTGCTGGTCGAGCCGGCCCAGCAGGCGGCGCTGCACCCGCTGCCGGGCAACGTCCGGCTGGTCGACAGCCCGCTGGCCCTGCGGCTGGTGCTGCCGACCTGCGCCGCGCTGGTGCAGCAGGGCGGCGCGGGGACCACGATGACGGCGCTCGGCCTCGGGGTGCCGCAGCTCGTCCTGCCGCAGGTCAGCGATCAGCACTTCAACGCCGAGCGGCTGGCCGTCACCGGGGCCGGCACCTGGCTGCCCGGCGGCCGGGCCGACGACGACACGCTGCGCGGGCTGGTCGGCGAGCTGATCGCCGACGGCCCCTGGCGCACCGCCGCCGCGCTGATGCGCGACCGGGTCCACGCGATGCCCGCCCCCGCCGAGGTGGTGCCGGCGCTGGTGGCCCTCGCCGCGGGCACCCGGAGCTGATCCACCGTCAGACCACCCTAGGAGTCGCAGATGACGCAAGAGCCCATTCCGTACCCGCTCGCTCCGGCTCCGACGATCTACCACCCGTCACCTGACTACACCCGGCTGCGGGAGACCTGCCCGGTGGCGCCGATCGCGCTGCCCGACGGCGGCAGGGCCTACCTGGCCACCCGGCACGCGGACGTCCGCCGGGTCTTCACCGACCAGCGGTTCAGCCGGGCCGCCGCGGCCGGACCGGACCGGCCGACCCGGGAGCTGGGTTCGCTGGCCGAGGACTCGCTGATCGGAATGGACCCGCCCCGGCACACCACGATGCGCAGGGCGGTGTCGCACGCCTTCACCGTCCGCCGGGTGGAGGCGCTGCGCCCGACGGTGGCCGGGCTCGTCGACCGGATGATCGACGACCTGGTGGCGGCGGGCCCACCGGCGGACCTGATCCCCCACCTGTCCGCGCCGCTGCCGATCTACGTGATCAGCAAGCTGTTCGGCATCGCGGAGCAGGACCAGGACCGGGTACGCGAGTGGTCCGACGCGCTCGTCGGCGACTGGGACGCCGACCCGGCGGCCCCGCAGGCCGCCCTCGACGCGTTCGGCGAGATGATCGTCGCGCGTCGCCGCGAGCCGGGCGACGACCTGATGAGCGCCCTGATCAAGGCCTGGGACGAGCACGACGACCTCACCGAACGGGAACTCGTCTCGGTGACCGCCGGCATCTTCGTCGGCGGCCACGAGACCACCACCAACCAGCTCAACCTGTTCCTGCTCGTGCTGGCCCGGCACCCCGAACAGCTCGCCGGCCTGCGCGGTGACGACCCGGTCGCGGTGGCCCGCGCGGTGGAGGAACTGTCCCGCTTCATCCAGCTCGGCGACAACGGGGTGCTGCTGCCCCGGGTCACCACCGAGGAGGTGGAACTGGGCGGGGTGTGCCTGCCTGCGGGGACCCCGGTGCTGCCGGCGATCGCCTCGGCCAACCGGGACGCGTCGGTGTTCGCCGGGGCGGACACCCTCGACCTGACCCGGGCCGACAACCCGCACCTGGCGTTCGGGGCCGGCCCGCACCACTGCCTCGGCGCGGCGCTGGCCCGGATGGAGTTGCAGGAGGCCCTCGGTGCGCTGCTGCGCCGGCTGCCCGGCCTGCGGCTGGCCGTGCCCGAGGAGGAGCTGCGGTTCAAGCCCGGCCTGGTGGTACGCAGCCTGGAGGCGCTGCCGGTGACCTGGGACCGGGTCGAACGGTGACCCTCCCCCGAGCCGTGGACCGGTGACCGTCGCGGCGGCGGTCACCGGGTGGTACGACGCCCCGTGACCGTCACGCGACGGGTCAGCCGGCGACCCGGGTCGGTGCCGTCGGGTCGAACGCCGCCTCGACGGCCACCTCCTCCACCCCGCGCAGCAGCGCCTCGGCCTGGGCCTCGGTGAAGCAGCCCAGGTCGAAGATCACCTGGAGGAAGATCGTGTCCGGCTGGTCCTCCACGGTGATGAACGCCTGCTCGGGCAGGTGGTCGAGGGTGCCGTCCCAGACCAGGAACGTCTCGCCCGCCCGGCGGCGGATCTGCTCCGGGGTCACCTCGGCGGCGCGGGCCGCGTCCTCCGCTGCCTGCCGGGTCACCACCCGCCGGTCGTTGATCCGGAGGGTCACCCGGGCCGGGTAGCCGCGCTCCTCGTCGAGCCGGGCGCCGGCCTCGGCGAGCTGCACCGGGTCGTAGTAGGCGTACATGCCGGCGGCGACGGAGGCGCGACGGGCCCGGGTCACCACCTCGTCCACCGTGGTGTCGGTGGCGTCGACGGTGAGCACCCCGTTCTGACTCAGCGGGGCGATCGCCTCGGCGAACCCCGGCCGGAACCGGTTGCCGACGATGAGTTTGGCGGTCAACGGGCTGACCCCGGTGGCCCGGCCCACCGCCACGGCGATCACCGCCAGCAGCACCCGGGAGGTGTCCGTCCGGGTGCGTCGGGCGATGGCCTGCACCGCCAGGAAGGCCGCCGGCGAGCTGAACCGGCCGTGCCAGAACCGCCGGCCGTGCCGCCCGGCCGGGTTGGTGACCTCGCCGAAGGTCGAGGGCGGCAGGTCGCGCAGGTGTGCCTCCCAGTGGCGGACCGCCCGGTCGCTCACCTGGCGCAGCGGCGGGGTGCGCTCGCGCCGGCCGAGGTCGAGCAGCTGCACCGTACGCGGGTCGGGCGCGCGCCGGGCCGTCAGGTCGACGAGCCCGAGGTCGGCCATCACCAGGGCGGTCGCGGTGCCGTCGACGACCAGGTGGTCGAGGGTCAGCACCCGGTGCACCAGCGTGCCCCGGTGCCGGATCACCGCCATCCGCACCGACCAGTCCCGGTAGAGGTCGTAGGGGGCCAGCAGCCGGGCGTGGCCCAGCTCGTAGGCGAACTTCGCCACGTCGGCCGGGTCGGCGTCGTCGGGGACGTCCAGCACGTCCAGGGCGATCTCCCCGTCGGCGGAGACCACCTGGCAGGGCTCGCCGCGGTCGTCGGTGCCCAACCGCATCCGCAGCGCCGGGTGCCGGCTCATCAGGTCACCGAGCTGCGCCGCGACCTGCTCCACGGTGACCCCGGCCGGCACCGGGTGCGCGCCGCTGACGTTGTGCGTCCACCCGGTCTCCCGCATGTCCTGCATGATCGCCAGTTGACCCCAGGTCAGCGGCGCGGTCCCGGCCCCCGGGCCGGCGAACGGGACGAGCACCTGCGCCTCGGCGGTCTGCGCGAACATCGGTCAATCAGAGCAACGGAGATCGGCACGTGTCAACGCCGCGGATCGTGCCGCCCGCCGGGCGGTGCCGGCGGGGCTAGGGTACGGCCCATGCGGGACACCGTCCGGATCTGGATCCTGCCGGCCCGACCCGGTCCGGCCGAGCTGGCCCGGTACGACGCGGTGCTCACCGCCGACGAACGCAGCCGGGCGGCGGCGCTCGGCCCGGCCGCCGCCCGGGACCGGTTCACCGTGGCGCACGGGGCGCTGCGTCTGCTGGTGGGCGCGGCCCTGGGCGTCGCACCCGGACGGCTCACCTGGCAGCGGGGCCGGTACGGCAAGCCGACGTTGACCGAGCCCCGGGGCGGGCCGCAGACCAGCCTGTCGTACTCCGCCGACCTGGTCGCGGTGGCGGTGGGCGGCGGGCGGCCGGTGGGGGTCGACATCCAGCACGTGACGCCGCAAAGGGATCCGGTGGCGCTGGCCGCCCGGTTCTTCGCCGCAGGGGAGGCCCGGCACGTCGCCTCGGGGCCGGACGTCGCCGGCCGGGCCGAGCGGTTCGCCCGGCTGTGGGCCCGCAAGGAGGCGGTGGTCAAGGCGGCCGGGGAACGGCTCTGGCCGCACCTGGCGCTGCCGGTGCACCGGGGGGACGTGGTGGCGTGCGGCGACCCGCCGGGGGTACACCGGGTCACCGACGTCGCGACCCCGGCCGGCTACCGGGTCGCGGTGGCCCTGACCGGCGAGGCGCCCTACGACACGGCGTCGTTCCACGGCCTCGACGCGCCGTCCGGAGCGGTTCCGCGACCGGTCGGCTGAAGATCGCGACATCCGTTGACACCCGCCGATCACGTTTGCTCTGATGGGCTCCATGTTGGAGCGTGGGGTCCAGTGACAGAGCCCGACACGACCACCGCGCCGCAGCTGCGCGCGCAGGTCGTCGACACGATGGTCGCGCTGCTGACCCGGATGCTCCGACCGGAGGCCCCGGTCACCGTCGGCACGCAGCTGATGGACGAGCTGGGCCTCAGCTCCTCCCTCGCGCTGGAGCTGCTGCTCGAGATCGAGGACGAGCTGGAGATCCAGATCGACGTCGAGGATCTCGACGAGGACCGGATGACCACGGTCGGCGACCTGGCCGACTACATCACCCAGCACTGCACCCCCCGCTGACGGCCCGCGACGGGGGCCCGGCCGGTATCTTCCGAAGGAGTTCCATGGACCGGCCCCGCCTGAGCGTGGTGATCCCCGCCCACAACAACGCCGTCGCGCTCGACACGACTGTCGCGTCGCTGACCCGGCAGACCCTCCCGGCGCAGGAGTTCGAGGTCATCGTCGGCGACGACGGGTCGGCCGTCCCGTTGACCCCGGTCGTCGAACGCTACGCCGACCGGCTGCGGATCACCTGCGTGCGCAGCGAGACCAACCGGGGCCGCAGCGCCAACCGCAACGCGGCGGCGGCCCGTGCCCAGGCCGACGTCCTGCTGTTCCTGGACGCCGACACGGTCGCCCACCCCACCCTGCTCGCCCGGCACCGCGATCATCACGACGCGCGCGGTGGTCGGCCCGGGGTCCTGCTCGGTCAGCGCTACGACCTCGACTGGGCCGGTGCGGACGCGGTGCGCCGGGGCGACCCCGTCGACCCGGAGCTGCTGGACGCCGAGCGCGGCGACCCACGGCTGGAGGACATCGCCCACCCGCAGCGCATCCGCGACTTCCCCAGCGCGCCCTGGGTGCTCGGCCTGACCCACAACGCCTCGGTCGACCGGGAGTCGTTCCTGCGGGTGGCCGGCTTCGACGAGGCGATGGTCAAGTGGGGGTTCGAGGACCTGGAGTTCTTCTACCGGATCTTCCACCTGCACGGGGGCCGGCCCGACGTGTTCGAGCTGGACGTCGAGGCGACGTCGTACCACCTGCCGCACTTCCGCAAGACGTCCAACGGGCTCGCCTCGATGGACAACATGAAGTACCTGCTGCGCAAGCACCTGCGCTACGACGTCGAGGTGCTGTACGCGATCAACACGTTCGGCCGGCACCTGGGCCGCATCCGCCTCTACGGTCAGGCCATCGAGGCGTACCGGCGGGCGGGGCTGGGGCGGCCGGAGGCGCTGCCCGACACGTTGCGCACGGAACTGGCCACCCGCACCGCGTTGGTGATCGGCAACGGGGTGTCCACCCTGGAGCTGGGCCCCGACTCGCAGACGTTCGACCACGACGCGCCGGCCGGGCCGACCAACGCGCACCTGCTCGGCACGGTGCTCCAGCAGTTCAAGGCCGGCGCGCTCGACGTGATCGTCAACGTCGACCTGTGGCGGTTCCTGCTGCCCGAGGACCTGCCGGCGTTCCTGACCCGGGGGCTGCTCAAGGCCGACCGGATCGAGCTGGTCTGCACCCACGCCCCGGTCGACCAGCGGGCGATGCTGCCGGTGCCCCTCGTGGCCGACCTCGACTACGTGACCGACATGCTGGACCAGCACTTCGCCGTCACCGTCGCCCGGCACGACGGGGCGACCCTGCTCACCGTCCGCTGAGCACGCCCCGGCCCCGGCCGGGCCGGGCGCAGCCGCGACCGGGGTGCCGGTCAGCCGCCGGGCGGGCCGAACAGCAGGCTGACGTTGTGGCCGCCGAAGCCGAACGAGTTGGACATCACCGTGGTCACGGCGGCCTCGCGCGGCTGCTTGCGGATGTGGTCGAGATCGTCGCCCGGGTCGGGGTCGTCGAGGTTGTGGGTCGGCGGGAGCAGGCCGCGACGCAGCGCCTCGACGCCGATCGCCGCCTCGATCACCCCGGAGACGCCGAGCACGTGCCCGGTGACCCCCTTGGTGGAGCTGACCGGCGGACCCGCCGCGCCGAAGACGTCCCGCAGGGCGGCCACCTCGGCCGCGTCACCGGCCTTGGTGCTGGTGCCGTGGGCATTGAGGTAGCCGACGTCGTCGGGGCCCAGGCCGGCGTCGCGCAGCGCCGTACGCATGCAGTGCGCCGCACCGGACCCGTCGGGGCGGGGCGTGGTCGGGTGGTAGGCGTCGTTGTTCGCGCCCCACCCGAGCAGGTCGGCGTACCGCCGGGCGCCGCGCGCCACCGCGTGCGCGGTGCGTTCCAGGACGAACACCCCGGCCCCCTCGCCGAGGACGAGGCCGTTGCGCCTCCTGTCGAACGGGCGGCTCGCCTCCGTCGGGTCCGACCAGCCGTGGGCGAGCGCGCGGGCGTTGCCGAACGCGTCGGCGAAGGTCGGGAAGAGCGGCGCCTCGCTGGACCCGCAGAGCACCAGGTCGGCCTCGTCGGCGCGCAGGATGCGCAGCGCCTCCCCGATCGACTGGGCCCCGGACGCGCAGGCGGTGCCGATCGACGAGGTGTAGCCCCGGATGCCGTGCCTGATGGCGATCCGTGCCGCGCCCATGTTGGGCAGGGTGCCGGGCAGCATGTACGGGCTGACCCCGAACCGGCCCCGCTCGGCCCGCGCGAGGACCTGGCTCGCCAGGGTGGACAGGCCACCGACGCCGGAGACGATCACGGCCACCCGGTACGGGTCGACGTCCCGGCCCACCTCGACTCCGGCGTCGGCCAACGCGTCACCGGCCGCCCGCAGCGCCATCACGACCGCGCGGTCCACCACCCGGGACTCGGGACCGGGCAGCACGCTGGCCGGGTCGATGTCCGGGCTGAACGCGGCGACGTCGACGACGCCGTGCACCGGGTGTCCCTCGGGGGGCCGGGTCAGGCCGGACCGGCCCGCGCAGACCGCGTCGAACACCTCGGCGGCGGTACTGCCGACCGGGCTGACCAGCCCGATCCCGGTCACCGTCACGCCGGCACGCATGCACGTCCCCCCTCGCGCCGCTGCCCCGAACGCTTCACAGACCGCCTCCGGGGCGGCGCGGCGGGCACGGTCAGTGTGCCGAGGCGGGCTCGACGCGGGCGGCCACCGTGCGGCAGAACTCGCCGACGGTCATCATCGCCAGCGCCTCGGCCTCGTCGTCGTCGAAGGTCACCCCGAACCGGTCCTCCACCCGTACGGCCAGTTCGGCGAGGCCGAGCGAGTCGACGTCGAGACCGGCCGGACCGAACACCGTGTCGTCGTCGGCGCCCTCGATGTCGTACTTCATCTCGGTCAACGCGGCGAAGAGGAACGCGCGGATCTCGTCGGTCATGGTCGTGGTTTCCTTTCCGGAGGTCGGCGTCGGCGGACCCGGCCGCCGGTGGGACACGGGAGGCGTGGCAGTGGCCGGGGACGCGGCCGGGACCAGGTGCGACGTCGGCGTGACCGTCGCCGCTCTGGTCACCGGAGCAGCCGCTCCGTTTTGATCGACCTTACTCAATCAAGCCCGTTGCGCAAGGTCCACCCGGGCGGTGCCGTCCGGCCGATCGGCCGCCGGCTCGCCGACCCGAACCGCGAGTTGGTCGTGCCCCCGCAACATGAGCTGCCGTGGCTCGCCGGGAGTCGCGGCGAGCGCCAGCGCCGGGAACCGGTCGAGTAGCCGGGGCAGCGCGATCCGCCCCTCCGTCCGACCCAGCGCCGCACCGACGCAGTAGTGCGGCCCGGCGCTGAACGCCAGGTGCCGGTTGTCCGCCCGGGACGGGTCGAACGTGTCCGGATCGGGAAACCGTCGCGGGTCCCGGTTGGCCGCACCGGTCAGCACCAGCGCCGTCCGTCCACGGGGGACGTCGACCCCGGCGACCTCGGTGTCCTCGGCGGCGTAGCGCACCGCGAAGTGCACCGGCGGCTCGTACCGCAGGATCTCCTCGACGTACGCCGGGGCGAGGGACGGGTCGGCGCGCAACGCGGCCAGCGCGGCGGGCCGCGCCAGGAGCAGGGTCAGCCCGCTGCCGAACAGGTTGGCGGTGGTCCGGAACCCCGCGTTGTACGTGACGATCAGGTTGGCCAGCAGCTCGGCCTCCGAGAGCTGGTCGGGGCGGTCGGCGCGCAGGCTGGCCAACGCCGAGACGAGGTCGTCGCGGGGTTCGGCCCGACGGGCGGCGAGCAGCGTGGTGAAGTACCCGGTCAGCTCCTCGGCGGCCCGGTTGGCGGCCCGGATCTCCCGGAACGAACGCGGCCCGATCTCCAGCACCGCGTCGAACGCCCGCACCCGGGACGGGAACCAGGCCCGGTCGGAGGGCGGCACCCCGAGCAGCTCGCCGACGACGGCGCTGGGCAGCGGCAGGGCGAACGCCGCCATGAAGTCCACCGGACGGCCGTCCGCGCCCGCCTCGGCGAGCCCGTCGAGCAGGTCGTCGGTGATCCGCGCGATCGCCGGTTCCAGGGCGGCGACCCGGCGGGCGGTCAACGCCTGGCCGAACAGGTGACGCACCCGCGCGTGGTCCTCGGCCGGGGCGTTGAACATGCTGGCCTGCAGGGTCCGCAGCACCGCGTGGTCGCGCCAGCGGACGCCGGCGCGGTCCAGGTACCGCGCGTCGAGCACCCGGAAGACCGGATCACGCAGCACCCGCTGGGCGGCGGCGTACCCGTGGACCACCACGGCGTGCGGTGCCGTCGGGGCGAGTGCGACCGCCTCCCCCAGCTCGTGCAGCCGGGCGTAGTACGGGTAGGGGTCGCGTCGTACCTCGTCGCCGAGCAGCTCGTCGAGGGATACCGGGAAACCCATGGCGCTCCTCGTCGGGGTGCACGGGCGGAGGATGCCGTGACCTTAGACGCATCGACGGCGGCCTGTCCACGGCCGGTTCGGTGCCGGACCGGGTGTGACAGTGGGGGTGCCGCCGGACAGGTAGGGGGTGCAACGACCGACCGAAAGGCGCACATGAGCAGTGCTGATGACGGCGTACGGGAGCGACGCTTCCGCTCCCTGCACGCCGCGACGTACCCGGACCTGCTGCGGTTCGTGCAGCGGCGGGTCCCGCCCAGCGAGGCGGAGGACGTCGTCTCGACGGTCTTCCTCACCGCCTGGCGACGATTCGACGACCTCCCCGACGACGCCCGTCCGTGGCTGTTCGCGGTGGCCCGCCGCACGATGGCGAACCACACCCGGGGCTGGCTGCGCCGACGGGCCCTGGACGTCCGGCTGGTGGCGGCGGACGGGCCGGCGTACGGGGACGACATGGTCGACGCCGCCGCCCGGATCGACCTCGACCGGGCCTGGCGCGGCCTGCGACCGGCCGACCGGGAGGTGCTGGCGCTGGTGGCGTTCGACGGGCTGACCGCCGCACAGGCCGCCACCGTGCTGGGCTGCCGCCGCTCGACGTTCGCCATGCGGTTGGGCCGGGCCCGGGAACGCCTCCGGGCCGCGCTGGAACCGCCCGCCGCCCGCCCACACACCCTCACCGTCTTCAAGGAGCAGCAGTCATGACGGATCTGGAACGCCTCTCCGTGTTGGACCCGGCACGCGGGGTGCAGCCGACCCCGGCCGAGTGGGAACGGGCCACCTCGGTCGTCGACCGGATCGTCGCGGACCGGGCAGCCGACCGCCCCGCGCCGGCACGACGCAGGGTGACCAGGCGTGGGGTGGTCGGCCTGGTCGCCGCCGGGGCGGTCGCGGTGGTGGGCGCGGTCACCGTGCCCGCGCTGCTGCCGGGGCCGATGGACCGGGCCTTCGCCTCGTGGACCCCGGTGCCCGGCGCGCTCACCGGCGAGCAGGTCCTCCCGCAGGCCCGCCGGTGCGCCGGGAGCGGGGTGGGCAGCGAGCCGGCGGCACCGGTCGGCCCCTCCGACGTGCTCCTGGCCGAGCGGCGGGGGGTGGCCACCCTGCTCATCCAGCGGCGCGGCTCGGGCGTGATCGAGTGCATGAGCGTGGACGACGGCCAGCCGACCGCGATGACGTTGGCGGACGGCCCCCTGCCGCCCCCCGCCGCCGGCACCGTCAACCTCGAGACGCGCAGTTCGGTCGGTTCCGGCCACGACCAGTACTCCAACGCCGTGGGTCTGGTCGGCCCGTCGGTCACCGGCGTCGACCTGGTGCTCGCCGACGGCAGGACCATCCGGACCAGCACCGGGGGCGGATGGTGGGCGGCGTGGTGGCCGGGGCCGGAGGGCGGCGAGATCGGCAGCATCACGGTGGTCGTGCACCGCCCCGACGGCTCCACCACCCACCGGATCGAGGACCTGTGACCGGTGGCCCCGCCGGGCCCGACCGGTCAGGAATCGAGATGCCGGCGACCCGGCGGGGCCATAGCCTTTACCCAGGTGGCCGGCAGGATGCCGCGCCCGAACGGCGAGAGAGGGAGCCCGCGTGTCCACGAAGAAAGCGACCACCGCGTCCGACGGCGACA
>NZ_JBMDWU010000628.1:0-3787 GCF_048594385.1 Micromonospora sp.
ACCCCACGGGTGGGCCTGTGCGGGGTCGGGGGTGCCGGGGGTCGCCGTGGTCGCGCCCCAGGTGAGGCACCACAGTTTCGCCGCCAGCGTCACCTGGGTGAGCGCCTGGACCAGGGCCAGGGTCAGGGCGACGCCGCCGGGGACGTCGGGCTGGTCCGGGTCGGTGTGCCGGGTCAGGGCCAGCAGCGACACCACGCCGACGACGGCCGGGGCGTCACGCACCCCGTCGCGCAGCCGTTCGGCCACCCGCCCGCCGCACGCGTCCAGTGGTGACAGGGTGACCGTGCGCAGGTACGCGCCGCTGTCCTGGAGCCGGGCGAGGACCCCCTGCAGGCGGTCGTCCCGGTCGTGGTCCGCCGGCTGGACCACCACCCAGGTTCCGAGCAGGCCGGCCGTCGGCTGGGGTGGCAGCGGTGTCCACGAGACGTGGTAGCGCCAGGAGTCGGCGAGCGTGGTCTCGGTCGACTGCTGACGCCAGCGGGCGATCGCCGGCAGCGCCGCCCGCAGGGTGGTGTCGTCCGGTACGCCGATGAGGTGGGAGAGCCCGGCCGGGTCGGTGTGTTCCACGGCGTTCCAGAACCGTTGGTCCGCGACGCCGGTGCGGGTGGCCGGGGTGCCGGGTCGGCGGCCGTCTGCGCCGTCGGCCTCGGGGAGCCAGTAGCGGTCGCGTTGGAAGGGGTAGGTTGGCAGGTCGACGACGGTCGCGTCGGTGAACGCCGCCCGCCAGTCGACGTCGACGCCGCGGGTGTACGCGTCGGCGACGGTGGCCAGGAACTGGCGTCGGTCGCCGCGGCCGCGCCGCAGGGTGCCGATGATCGTGGCGTCGGTGCCGGACTCGTCGATCAGGTCCTGGACGCCCATGGTGAGCACGGGTTGGGGGCTGACCTCCACGAAGAGGCTGTGCCCGGCGTCGAGCAGGGCCCGTACCGTGGCGTCGAGGGCCACCGGCTCGCGCAGGTTGCGGTACCAGTAGGTGGCGTCGAGGCCCCGGGTGTCGAGGTGGGTGCCGGTGACGGTGGAGTAGAAGGGGACGTCCGACGGTCGCGGGGTGAGGCCCGTCAGTTCCGACTCGATCTCGTCGCGGATCTGCTCCACCTGGCCGGAGTGTGCCGCGAAGTCGACGCCTTCGATGCGCCAGCGCAGCATGCCACGGGCCGACAGTTCGCGTTCCAGGGCGGTGAGGGCGGCGTCGTCACCGGAGACGGTGACGGCGGCCGGTCCGTTGACGGCGGCGATCCACAGCCGGTCCTGCCAGGGTGTCAGGAGTTCCCGGACGTCGGCGACCGGGGCGAGGGTCGAGAGCATCGCGCCGGCGCCGCGTAACCGTCGCAGGGCCCTGCTGCGCAGGGCGACGACCTTCGCGGCGTCGGGGAGGGAGAGGGCACCGGCGACGTACGCGGCGGCGATCTCGCCCTGGGAGTGTCCGGCCACCGCGGCGGGGCGGACGCCGTAGGACGCCCACAGTTCGGCCAGCGCCACCATCGTGGCGAACAGGACCGGCTGGACGACGTCGACCCGGTCCAGGGTCGGCGCGCCGGGCGTTCCCCGGACGACGTCGAGCACCGGCCAGTCGAGCCAGGTGGCGAGGGCCTGCGCGCACTCGGTCATGGTGCGGGCGAAGACGGGTTCGGTGTCCAGCAGGTCGCGTGCCATGCCGTCCCAGTGGGTGCCCTGGCCGGAGAAGAGCAGCACCGGTTGCCGGGCGGTGTCGGTGCGGCGTCCGGTGACGGTGGCCGGGTCGGGCCGGTCCGCGGCGAGTGCCTCGAGGCTGTCGAGGAGGGTGGTGCGGTCGGTTCCGGTCACGACGGCGGTGTGTTCCAGGGTGCTGCGGGTGGTGGCCAGCGAGTAGCCGACGTCGGCGGCGTCCAGGTCGTGTTCGTCGACATGGGCGCGCAGGCGTCGGGCCTGGGCGCGCAGCGCCCCGGGAGTGCGGGCGGACAGCACCCACGGCAGGAGCACGGCCGGTGCGGGCCGGGGGTCGGTGGTGGCGGCGGGTGCCTGTTCGAGGACGACGTGGGCGTTGGTGCCGCTCATGCCGAAGGACGACACGGCGGCGCGGCGGGGGCGGTCGACGGTCGGCCAGGGCCGCTGTCGGGTGGTCAGGCGTACGGTGCCGGTGGACCAGTCGACCCGGGTGCTGGGCTGTTGGGCGTGCAGGGTGGCGGGGAGGACGCCGTGCCGCAGCGCCAGTACCATTTTGATCACTCCGGCGATGCCGGCTGCGGCCTGGGTGTGTCCCAGGTTGGACTTGACGGAGCCGAGCCACAGCGGTTGTCCGGCCGGTCGGTTCCGGCCGTAGGTGGCCAACAGCGCCTGCGCCTCGATCGTGTCACCGAGCCGGGTGCCGGAGCCGTGTCCCTCGACCGCGTCCACGTCGCCGCCGGTCAGCCCGGCGGCGGTCAGCGCGGCCTCGATCACCTGCTGCTGTGCGGTGCCGTTGGGCGCGGTCAGGCCGTTGGAGGCGCCGTCGGAGTTGACGGATGATCCGCGCAGCACGGCCAGGACGGGGTGGCCGTGTCGGTGCGCGTCGGACAGTCGTTCCACCAGCAGCACACCGATCCCCTCGCCCCAGCCGGTGCCGTCGGCGGCGTCGGCGTAGGACTTGCACCGGCCGTCCGGGGCGAGTCCGCCGTGTTGGGCGAAGGCGACGAAGCTGGCCGGGGTGGCCATGACGGCCGCGCCCGCGACCAGGGCGAGGTCGCACTCGCCGCTACGCAGGCAGTGGGCGGCCAGGTGCAGGGCGACCAGTGAGGACGAGCAGGCGGTGTCGACCGTCAGGGAGGGCCCGCGCAGGCCGTAGGTGTAGGAGAGCCGGCCGGAGCCGATGCTGCCGGACACTCCGGTGAGCAGGTGCCCTTCGAGCCCGGCCGGGGGTGGGACGGCGGTGAAGGCGTAGTCGGTGTTGCCCATGCCGACGACGACGCCGGTGCGGCTGCCGCGCAGGGACCGGGGGTCGACGCCGGCCCGTTCGAAGGCTTCCCAACTGGTTTCCAGCAGCAGCCGGTGCTGCGGGTCCATCGCCAGGGCTTCGCGGGGGGCGATGCCGAAGAAGCCGGCGTCGAAGTCGGCGGCGTCGGTGAGGAAGCCGCCGTTGCGTACGGGCGGGGGGCCGGCGGCTTCGGTGCCGTCGTGGGCGACGGTGGACGGTGGTGGCCAGTCACGGTCGTCGGGGAAGCCGGTGATGGCGTCCGTGCCGGCGGTCAGCAGCGCCCAGAGGTCCTCGGGTGAGGTCACGCCTCCGGGGAAGCGGCAACTCATCCCGATGATGGCGATCGGCTCCCGCTGGCGTTCCTCCTCCACGCGGAGCCGATGGGTGGTTCTGTCCAGCTCAGCGGTAACTCGTTTGAGGTAATCCAGCAGTTCGTCGTCGCTCACCAAGATCGAGGCTCCTCAATTGTCAGAACACCTGATCTATGTACCCGAGTCGGACCACGTGGATCTTCCGTAATCTGACTCGCGTGACGCAGACCACAGGACACGACGCCGGCGTCCGTTCGAGCACGCCCTGCTCAACCGGCCTTCGCGTGGGGTACGGGTCGCACCGGAGGTCGAACGGAATCCATTTCCGGGATTTCCCGGCAATGGCGGGAGGCGCGATTTCGCGCACCCGCTAAATGGACGGAGGAGTCATCTGACCTATGTCCGGAAATTTGTCGGGTGCTAGCCTCGCTCGCGGTGGAGCCGGACGGCGGGAACCGGTCGGCCGGGTCCCGGAGTCCGCCATGTCAGCAGCGGACCCGCATCGGGGCTGCGCGCCGCCGGAAGTCCGCTCGGGGCGAGGATCGTC
>NZ_JBMDWU010000629.1:0-3052 GCF_048594385.1 Micromonospora sp.
GGTGGGGGGGTGTTGATCGACGACGGGGGGCCGTTGTGGGGTTATCCCGCCCCGGGTATCCGGCAACATCGACGACATGGTGAGCAACGCCGGCCGGTCCGGGGCGGGCGTGGCGGGTCGGTCAGCCCCGGGAGACCACCTCGCCGACCACGGTCGGCATCGCCGCCCAGTCGGCCGACGCGACGCTGGCGTGGGCGGCGGCGAGCTGGGCGAGACGGGCGCGGGCAGCCGTGACGTCGGTGTTGCCGACCGCCGGGGGGACGTTCTGCGCGTCGGTCATCACCAGCAGGTAGTGATTGGTGTCGTACCAGGAGGTGTCGATGCCGCCGGTGACGTACGCGCTGGCGTCGCCGTCGAACAGGACGAACCACGGGCGCAGGCCGGTGTCCGCGTACCTGGTGCGCGGGTCGCCGGACTGGGCCCGGTGCACCGCCGGGAACGCCTGCGCCTGACCGAGGGTGCCGGCCGCCGCCAGGCCGGCCAGGTGCTGGGCGTACTCGATGTCGGTCCAGAGGGTGTCGGTGGGGTTGCCCTCCTCGACGGTGCCGGGGATCAGCTCCACGATCACCTTCCCGGCGAGCTGCCCCCGGGTCGGCCAGGCGTTCGCGCGGGCGGCGGCATCCAGGGTGGCGTACCCGCCGCGCAGGTCGGCGGGGCGGAACACCCGGCTGCCCAGCCGGGCGGCGAGCACCGCGTCGAGCTGCACCGGCCCCTGCCCGGTACGGCTGCTGAAGCCGGTCTTCAGCTCCAGCTTGAGTTGGAGGGGCCCGGCGTCGGGGTGGGCGTCGAACCAGAGCCGGATGTCGTCCAGGCAGTGCTCCAGGTTCTTGTTGCGGGTGCCGGTGTAGAGCTGCGCGGGGGTGGTGGCGGCGACGCAGTTGTTGTCGTTGCCCAGCGGGTTGGAGTGGCTGACCCGCCACTGCTTGGTGATGATGTCCGGCCAGACGTCCAGCTCGATCATTCCGGGGCGGGCGTCGAGCGCCTGCGCCAGATAGGTGTACGTCCCGCGTTCGTACGCGTTGTGCGTGCCGACCACGGTGGTCGCCGAGACCCGGGTGCCGGGGTCCACGGCGGCCGAGGCGGGGGCGGCGGTGCTGAACACCGCCGCGACCACCGCGACCGACGTGAGTGCCGACAGGAGACGGGAACCGCGCATGGATACCTCCTCGCAGGGCGGTGCCGGTCACCGCACCCGCACAGATCAAAGACGATGAATGTGAACGAGGGAAGGCCCGGTTCCGGCGGGACGGTTGCCCCGGCGGGTGCGCCCGGCGGTGGATAGGGTCGTCGGGTGAACCGACTCGCCCAGGCCACCTCGCCGTATCTGCTCCAGCACGCCGACAACCCGGTCGACTGGTGGCCGTGGTGCGACGAGGCGTTCGCCGAGGCGAAACGGCGCGACGTCCCGGTGCTCATCTCGGTCGGCTACGCCGCCTGCCACTGGTGCCACGTGATGGCGCACGAGTCGTTCGAGGACGAGACGGTCGGCGCGCTGGTCAACGCCGGCTTCGTGGCGGTCAAGGTGGACCGTGAGGAACGGCCCGACGTCGACGCCGTCTACATGACCGCCACCCAGGCGATGACCGGCCAGGGCGGGTGGCCGATGACGGTCTTCGCCACCCCCGACGGCACCCCGTTCTTCTGCGGCACCTACTTCCCGAAGCCCAACTTCGTCAGGCTGCTGGAGTCGGTCGGCACCGCGTGGCGGGAGCAGCGGGAGGCCGTGCTGCGGCAGGGCGCCGCGGTGGTCGAGGCGATCGGCGGCGCCCAGGCCGTTGGCGGCCCCACCGCCCCGCTCACCGCCGGGCTCCTCGACGCCGCCGCCGACCAGCTCGCCGCCGAGTACGACGAGACCAACGCCGGCTTCGGGGGCGCACCGAAGTTCCCGCCGCACATGAACCTGCTGTTCCTGCTCCGGCACCACCGACGGACCGGCTCGGCGCGCAGCCTGGAGATCGTCAGGCACACCGCCGAGGCGATGGCCCGGGGCGGCCTGCACGACCAGCTCGCCGGCGGGTTCGCCCGCTACTCGGTGGACGCCCACTGGACGGTGCCGCACTTCGAGAAGATGCTCTACGACAACGCCCTGCTGCTGCGGGTCTACACCCAGCTGTGGCGGCTCACCGGCGACCCGCTGGCCCGCCGGGTGGCCCGGGACACCGCCCGGTTCCTCGCCGACGAACTGCACCGCCCCGGCGGGGGTTTCGCCTCCGCGCTCGACGCCGACACCGACGGGGTGGAGGGCCTCACCTACGTCTGGACCCCGGCGCAGCTCGTCGAGGTGCTCGGCGAGGACGACGGCCGCTTCGCCGCCGACCTGTTCGACGTCACCGAGGGCGGCACCTTCGAACCCCGCCCGGCCGCCGGGTCGGACGGCGGCGCGGACGCGGCCGGGCACGGCACCGCCGGCACCAGCGTGCTGCGGCTGGCCCGGGACGTCGACGACGCCGACCCGCAGATCCGGGACCGTTGGCGCAGCGTGGTGGGCCGGCTGTTGGCCGCCCGGGACACCCGCCCCCAACCGGCCCGCGACGACAAGGTGGTGGCCGCCTGGAACGGCCTGGCGATCACCGCGCTCGTCGAGTTCCTCCAGGTCGTCGCGATCCGGGTGACCTCCGACGACGAGGACGCCAACCTGATGGACGGGATCGCCATCGTCGCCGAGGGGGCGCTGCGTGACGCCGCCACCCACCTGGCCGACGTGCACCTGGTCGACGGTCGGCTGCGGCGGGCCTCCCGGGACGGCGTCGTCGGCGAACCGGCCGGCGTGCTGGAGGACTACGGCTGCGTGGCCGAGGCGTTCTGCGCGCTGCACCAGCTCACCGGCGAGGGACGCTGGCTGGAACTGGCCGGCGGCCTGCTCGACGTCGCGCTGGCCCGGTTCGCCGCGCCCGACGGCGGGTTCTACGACACCGCCGACGACGCCGAACGGCTGGTCGCCCGGCCGGCCGACCCAACCGACAACGCCACCCCGTCGGGGCGGGGGGCGGTCGCGGCGGCGCGGCCCGCGGCCGCGGCGGGGGGCGGGGGGCCCCGCGACCGGGCGGGGGGC
>NZ_JBMDWU010000063.1:0-8089 GCF_048594385.1 Micromonospora sp.
CTTTTTTTTTGTATACCCTCAGGCTGGGCTGGCGGCGGGTTCCGCCCCCGGGGGCCCCCCCGGGGGGGGGCGCCCCCCCCGTCGGGGTCGGTAGAGGTCAGTTGCCCGGTGGACGGCCCGGTGGGGTGCCGGTGTTACCCGGCCCGTTCGGCCCGTTCGCGGTGCTGCCGCCGCCGCTGCTCACCTCGATGGTGACCACGCCGCCCTTGATGGTGCGGCCGTTGGGGCTGGTGCCGGCGACGGAGCCGGCCGGGCAGTCCGAGGCGATCTTGTTGTCGGAGACGACGACGGAGAAGCCGGCCTCCTTGAGCTTGCCCCGGGCACCGTCCACCGACTGGCACTTCACGTTCGGGATGGAACGCTGGTCACCGTTGATGATCTTGCCGTTGGGTGGGGTGAACTCGATGCCGGGCTTGCCCTTCATGGCGTCCCGCAGCGTCTGGTAGACCGCCGGGTTGATGCCGGTCGGCGTCTCGTCGTGACCCATCCGCTGGTTGGTCTGCGGCCAGTCCGGGTCGGCCATGATGCCGGCCACCGCGAACTGCTTGGTCATCACCACCAGGGCCGAGGTCTTGTCGCCGTCGGTGGTGCCGGACTTGCCGGCCACCGGCTTGCCGACGATGCCCCGGACGTTGCGGGCGGTCGCCCCGACGCACTTGGAGACCGACGACCGGTCACCGACCGGGCAGCGGGCCGCGTCCACGGCGGCCCGGGCCACCTCGGTGGAGATCCGCTGCTCGCAACGCGGGTTGGCGACGTCGAGCTTGTTGCCCTCCGGGTCCTTGATCTGCTGCACCGGGATCGGCTCGCAGAACTTCCCGTCGGCCGCCAGGGTGGCGTAGGCGTTCGCCAGCTCCAGCGGGGTTGTCTGGGAGACACCCAGGGTGAACGCGCCCCACTGGTTGGCGCCGCCCTCCTTGGTGGCCCGGCGGGCGTCGTCGCTGCTGCGGAAGGTGATGCCGAGCTTCTGCGCCGCCTTGATCACGTTCTCCGCGCCGACCTGCTGCTCCAGCGGGACGAAGTAGGTGTTGACCGAACTGCCGAAGGCGGTCCACATGTTGTGCACGCCGGCCATGCTCGCCGAGGCGTTCTTGGGGCAGTAGAAGTGCGTCCCCGGGCAGGCGGCCGGTGAGTTCTGCTGGACGATGTAATCCGACTTGAAGACCGGCGGCGAGTTGATCGGGTAGGCGAGCGGGATGCCCTTCTCCAGCGCCGCCACCATGGTGAACATCTTGAACGTCGAGCCGGCCTGGTAGCCGGTGATGCCCTGGCCGCCGCTGAGCAGCGGGTTCACCGTGTTGGGGTAGTTGCCCCGGATCTTCTTCTTGGCCTTCTTGGGGTCGCTGGAGAGCTTGTTCGCCGGCTTCTTCGGGTCATCGATCTTGAAGTTCCGGTTCACCGACAGCGCGCGTACCCGACCGGTGCCCGGCTCGATCGCGGCGACCATCCGGGCGGCCTTGCTGTTCACCCCGAGGTTCTTGCGGACGGCCCGGTCCGCGCCGTTCTGCGCCTGCACGTCGAGCGTGGTGGTGATGGTGTAGCCACCGCTCTTGAGCCGCCGCTCCCGGTCGTACGTGGTGGAGCCGAAGGTCTCCTGCGAGAGCCACCAGCGGTAGAAGAAGTCGCAGAAGAAGCCCCAGTCCTTCTGGTTGGTGGCGACGCAGCCGTTCGGGGTGCGCTTGTCCTTCACCACCAGCTTGGTCGCCTTGGCGGCGTCCCCCTCCTGCTGGGTGATGGCCTGCGTCTTGACCATGTTGTCGATGACGTAGTTACGCCGGTCGAGCGCGAGCGGGTAGCCGCTGCGGGTGGTCGGATCGTTGGTGGTGGGCGCCTTGACCATGCCGGCCAGCAGCGCCGCCTCCTCGATCTTGAGGTTCTTGGGCGACTTGCCGAAGTACACCTGGCTGGCGGCGAAGACGCCGTACGCGCCGTTGCCGAAGGAGGCGAGGTTCAGGTAGCGGGTGAGGATCTCGTCCTTCGAGAACTCCTTGTCGACCTGGAGGGCCAGCCGCATCTCGCGGATCTTGCGGGAGCTGGTGTCCTCGGTCGCGGCCACCACGTCGGCCGGGTGGGTGGCCGAGTAGGCGATGGCCAGCCGGACGTACTGCATGGTCAGGGTGGACGCACCCTGCTGCGAGTTGGTGCCGGACTGGTTGTTGACGAAGGCCCGCGCCACGCCGTTGATGTCCACGCCGTTGTGCTTGTAGAAGTCGTGGTCCTCGGCGGCGATGATCGCCTTCTGCATGTACGGGGAGATGTCCGCGAGCTTCACGTCGCGCCGGTTCTCGTCGTACATGGTCGCCAGCGGGGTCTTGCCGTCGTTGGCGAGCAGGTAGCTGATCTGTGGCGCGCGGGCCACCGTCAGCTCCTTGGGTAGCGCTCCGAAGGTCTCGGCGCCGGCCTTGGCCGCCAGGCCGGACATCGCCACCGCGGGGAAGGCCGCCGCCGCCACCACCACACCGGCCAGCAGGCCGCAGATCAGTAGCGATGCGGCGTTGGTGAAGACATTGTGGTCACGTTTCCGCATCCAGGTCACCTCGACAGGGTACGCGAGTAGGGAACGAGGGGCGCCGGGGCGTTCTTTCCCCATTTCCTGCGCGCGCCGACCTCGTTGTGCTAAACGCACGACCCCCGCTGCGAGGTTGCGGGTTACCGCGCCGAGTCTCCACCGATCGGTGGAGCCCGCGCAGCGTTTTCACGTACTCCGAGGGGGTAAGCGGCGATCGAAGGCCCGGGAAGCCGGGACTGTCCGGAATGTTGGATTTCGCCGACAACGTTGCGTAATCATGCGACTACAGAGCATGATGGTGGCGGCGACACGAGCCACACGTCGTCCGCGCCTCCTTGGGGAAGGAACGGGCCGGACGACCGGGGGGAACGACGGCTGGTCGCACGAGTCGGTTGGTACTGCAAGGGGGGACGTGTACAGATGGGGATGATCACTGACTGGCCGTCGCTGGCGGCGTGTCAGAACGGGGACCCGGACGCGTTGTTCGTACAGGGCGCCGAGCAGAACGTCGCGAAGCGGATCTGCCGAAGCTGCCCGGTGCGGTACGAGTGCCTGGCCGACGCGCTCGACAACCGCATCGAGTTCGGCGTGTGGGGCTGCATGACCGAACGGGAACGCCGTGCCCTGCTGCGCCGGCACCCGCAGGTGGCGGGCGGGCGCAAGATGTTCGAGGCGGCGATGAAGAAGAACGCCAAGGACCGCAGCGGCAAGGACAAGATCCTGGTCACCGCCGCCGGCTGAGGCCCGACCGTGGTCCGACCGGACCCCGGTCTTCCCCGGCGCGGGCCCGGCCGGGTGGACCGGCCCGCAGGTCAGGGGTGGCTGATCGCCGCGCCGATCGTCCGCAGCCCGTCGACGTCGTGCACGTCGGCGGGCTGCGCCGTCACCGACACCGTCGGCACCGCCGGGAACGCCTCGGTGAACCGCCGGGCCACCTGCTGCTCGCGGGCCGCCTGCTGCGCCAGCGCGGCGTGCGCCCGCAGCACGTCGACCGTGGCGTCGTGCCCACCCAACTCGACCAGCCGGTCGGCCGCCGCCCGGCTCGTCGCCGGGTCCAGACCCACCGCCGGCCGGTGCACCCGGTTGAGCACCAGCCCGGCCAGCGGCATCCGCTCCGCGCCCAACCGCCCGGCGAAGTAGGCCGCCTCCCGGACCGCGTCCGGCTCCGGCGTCGCCACCAGCAGGAACGCCGTCTCGCCGGCCTGGAGGATCCGGTACGTCTGCTCGGCCCGCTGTCGGAACCCGCCGAACATCGAGTCGAGGGCCGCGACGAAGCCGGAGAGGTCGGTCAGCAGCTGCGCCCCGAGCACCTTCTGCACCACCTTGGAGAACATCCCGAAGCTGGCGGTGACGAAACTGAACATGCTCCGCCCCCCGCTGCGGGCCGGGGCGAGCAGCAGTCGCAGCATCCGGCCGTCCAGGAAGCGGGAGAGCCGGGCGGGGGCGTCGAGGAAGTCCAGCGCCGAGCGGGACGGCGGGGTGTCCACCACGATCAGGTCCCACTCGCCCCGGGCGTGCAGCTGGCCGAGCTTCTCCATCGCCATGTACTCCTGGGTGCCGGCGAAGGTGGAACTCATGGCCTGGTAGAACGGGTTGGCGAAGATCTCCGCCGCCTTCGCTGGGTCGGTGTGCTGGAGCACCACGTCGTCGAAGGTGCGCTTCATGTCCAGCATCATGGCGTGCAGCTCACCGCCGCCCTCGACGTCGATCCCCTTGACCCGGCGGGGGGTGTTGTCCAGCTCGGTCAGGCCGAGCGACTGGGCCAACCGGCGGGCCGGGTCGATGGTGAGCACCACCGTGCGCCGGCCGTGCCGCTCGGCCGCCCGCAGCGCCAGCGCCGCCGCGGTGGTCGTCTTGCCCACCCCGCCGGCGCCACAGCAGACCACGATGCGCACGCCGGGGTCGGCGAGGATCTGGTCGACGTCCAGCACGGGCGCCGCGTCTTCGGAAGGCACCAATCGAGCGTATCGGGCCGGTGGGGTCCGCGCGCCCGGGCCGACGTGAGGTGTGCGTCAATCCGCCCGACGGAGGATCTCGGCGAACGCCGCCAGCCCGGCCGAATCCACCCCGTCGGGCAGCAACGGCAGCTCGGTCACCGGCCGCCCCAGCTCCACCAGGTCGGTCCGCAGCGAATCCTCCAGCTCCCGCCGTACCCGCTGGTCCCGCGCCTCGCCGGCCAGCCCGGCCACGGTCGCCTGGTCGGTCGGCAGGCCGGCGGCGGCCAGCCCGCGTCGCAGCTCCGCCCGGGTCACCTCGCGGCCGGTGGTCGACGGCGGGCGGGCCGCGTTGACGATCACCCGGCCCACCGGGAAGCCGAGCTGGGTCAGCTCGGCGATCGCGTCCACCGTCTCCTGGACCGGCATCTCCTCCAGCAGCGTCACCACGTGCACCGCGGTCATCGGGGAGCGCAGCAGCGCCGACACCCCGTCGCTCTGGGTCTTGATCGGGCCGACCTTCGCCAGCCGGGCGGTCTCGGCGGTGACGTTGAGGAAACGACCGATCCGGCCGGTCGGCGGGGCGTCCAGCACCACCGCGTCGTACACCCGGCGCTGGCCGGCGGTGCGGGTGGTGGCCTCCTTGACCTTGCCGGTGAGCAGCACGTCCCGCAGGCCCGGGGCGATGGTGGTGGCGAAGTCGATCGCGCCGAGCTTGCGCAGCGCCCGACCGGCCGCGCCGAGCTTGTAGAACATGTCGAGGTACTCCAGCAACGCCTCCTCGGCGTCCACCGCGAGGGCGCGCACCTCGCCGCCGCCGGGGGCGTCGACGAGGTGCCGCTCGGCGTACGGGAAGGGTTCGACCCCGAAGAGCTGGGCGATGCCCTGCCGGCCCTCCACCTCGACCAGCAGGGTGCGGTGGCCGCCGGCGGCCAGGGCGAGCGCCAGCGCCGCCGCCACGCTCGTCTTGCCCGTGCCGCCCTTGCCGGTCACCACGTGCAGGCGGGACGGCCATCCGGTACCGGCCGGGTCGGCCGGCCGCTCAGCTGCTCGCACCGGTCGAGCCTATCCACCCCGCGCGCTCAGCCGACCTCGCAGACCCACCAACCCGTCTTCCGTACGACGGTGAACCGCAACGGCTGCTCGGCGATCTTCTCGTCGGCGGTGGTCATGGTCAGCGTGGTGGAGACGGTGGCCCGGTCGCCGTTCTGGCTGTCGACGGTCGGGCTGGACCAGCGGAACCGCGGGTTGATGTAGGTGGTGGCGTACTTCTGCACCTCGGCCACCTTGGCGTTGATCTTCTGCGGGTCGCGGGACTCCGCGCAGACGAAGTTGGCCGCCCTGCCGGCGTCGCGTTCCTGGTAGACGGCGGTGAGGAAGCCGTCCACCGCCACCGTCGGCTCCTTGGCCCCCTCACCGCCCTCGGCGTCGCGCAGGGTCAGGAAGGCGAGCGTCCCGCCGCCGCCGCAGAGCACCACGGCCGCCGCCAGCGCGAGCCAGGCGGCCAGCGGGCCGCGTCGCCGCGCCGGGGTCGCCGCCCGGTACCCGGGGTGACTGGTCGATGGCGGCGCGCCGACACCTGACGGGGAGAGGCCGGGAGCGGTCGTCCCGCCCGGGTCTGGTGGGTCGTGCCGTGGCGGTGGTCCGCCTGGCGATCCGCTCGCGCCACCGAACGGTGGATGGGTCATGTGGTCCCCCGGGGGATGGGGCGCCGTCGCCGCCCCTGGCGACGACGCGGGTACGGGCGCGGCGGGCGACCCCTGATCGCCCGTCCGAGGCGCAAGGGTAACGGTCGATGGGCGGCGCGTGGCGGACCGCTCACGACCTGCTGTGGATCGCGATCGTTTTTCGGATCAGGCGAGTGTCGCATATGTGACTTTGTGTGATCAACCGTGCGCGTCCCGTTGTCCCCGTGTCGGGCGGGGTCCTACGTTCGTCCGGGTGTGGGGGAGCGGATCGGGTCGGCACCCGGTCCGGACGGCGGTCATTCATGGTACGAGGCCGGAGGAAGGTACATGCGCGACGCGGAGAACATCGCCCGAGCCCACTTCTCAGCATCAGGAGACCGGGGGAGGCGGGGAGGTTCGGCCGGTGACGCGGACGCCCCCGGCACGGGGCTGCCGATGAACGAGCGCTCCTACCGGCGCTGCGCCGAACCGACCGAGGTGCTGCGGATGCTCGGCCGCCCCGGTGACCGTGGCCGGGACGACGAGGAGCCCGGCTACGTCATCCACCTGCCGATCCGGGTGGCCGATCTGGCGGCGGCGACCGCGCTGGCCGGCACCGTGGCCACCTCGCTGGGTTTCCTCGTCGAACTCGACGCCGGCGAGACCACCGTCTCCACCGCCGACGACCAGAACAACAGGCACCGGGTCTTCTGCGACCTGCTGCTGCCCGACCGGTCCCGCTGCCCCCAGCCGTACGACCACGCCGGGCAGTGCGGTGAGCTGCCCACCGCCCCCGAGCAGCGTCCCGCGCCCCGGCCGTCACCCGGACCGTAGGCTGTCGACGACACAGTCCACGCCAGGCAAGGGAGCCTTCCACCGATGCAGAAGTGGGAATACGCCACGGTCCCGCTGCTGGTCCACGCGACCAAGCAGATCCTCGACAACTGGGGCGAGGACGGTTGGGAACTCGTCGCCGTGATCCCCGGCCCGAACCCGGACCAGTTGGTCGCGTACCTCAAGCGTCCCAAGGGCTGAAGGGGTCCGACGATGAGCAACGGACCCCACGCCAAGCTGGCCGAGCTCGGCCTGGCCCTGCCCGACGTGGTGCCGCCGGTGGCCAGCTACGTGCCGGCGGTGCAGTCCGGTCAGCACGTCTACGTCTCCGGTCAACTGCCGGTGGCCGAGGGGAAGCTGCTCGCCACCGGCCAGGTCGGCGCGGGTGTCTCGCCCGAGCAGGCCAAGGACCTCGCCGAGCGGTGCGCGCTGAACGCCCTCGCCGCCGTCGACTCGCTGGTCGGCCTGGAGAACATCGTCAAGATCGTGAAGCTGACCGGCTTCGTGGCCTCGGCGCCGGGCTTCCACGGCCAGCCGGCCGTGATCAACGGAGCCTCGGACCTGCTCGGCGCGGTCTTCGGGGAGGCCGGCCGGCACGCCCGCTCCGCCGTCGGGGTGGCCGAGCTGCCGCTGGACGCCCCGGTCGAGATCGAGTTGATCGTCGAGGTGGCCTGACCGCGTCGCCACTCCCCGCGAGCTGACCCGACCGGTCGGTCGAAAGCCGTGAAGGACCACAAACCAGTGGGCCGGTTCGGCAAGATCGCGGGGAGTGGCGCACAGGGTCGTACGATCGCAGCCATGACCGGGCATGTGACGGTACCGCCGGCCGCACCGGCCGACCGGCTGCCGCAGTGGGTGACGTTGCTGCGTGCCCCCAACCCGGGGCCGATGACCCTGGAGGGCACCAACACCTGGCTGCTGCGCGCCCCCGACGCGGCCCGGGCGGTCGTCGTCGCCCCCGGCCCGGCCGACGAGGGGCACCTGGCCGCCGTGGCGGCGTCCGGCCCGGTCGGGCTCGTGCTGATCACCCACGGGCACCCCGACCACACCGAGGGCGCCCCCCGGCTGAGCGACCTGCTCGGCGGCGTCCCCGTGCTCGCCGTCGACCCGGCACACACCGTCGGCGGGGACCCGCTGACCGGGGC
>NZ_JBMDWU010000630.1:0-3059 GCF_048594385.1 Micromonospora sp.
GCGTCCCGCCCGCCGCGACGGCCGGGCCGGTGAAGGTGACCGACTGCCCGTCCTGTCGCCAGTCGGCGCCGGTCACCTCCGCCGCCGAACTGCCCCGGGGCAGCGTGACGACGACCGTCCAACCGGTGGCCGGCGTCGCGCCCGGGTTGGCGACCACCACCTCCCCGGTGTACCCGAAGACCCGGGTCGACACCGTCGCGTACCGGGCGTCCAGCGGCCCCGCGACCGCCGGGGTCGGGGTGGGGGTCCGCGACGGGGTAGCCGACGGCGACCGGCTCGGCGGGGCGCTGCGCGACGGCGGGGCCGACGTCGGGCGTGCCGACACGACGGACCGCGACGGGCTCGGCGTGGCGGTCGGGCGCACCGACGGCGCCACCGGAGCCGCCCCGGTCGGTTCCTCCCGCTCCGGCGGCAGCAGGGCCCAGCCGGCCAGTCCGAGCGCCAGCGCCGCCGTGCCCGACCCGACCACCACCCAACCGGTACGGCCCCGGGTCGACGGCCGGGCCACGTCCGCCATCAGCGCCACCGGCAGCACGGCGGTCGGCGCGGCGCTGTCCCGCCGCAGGTCGACCTCGCGGAACGCCAACCAGTCGAGCAGCGCGGGCAGGCGTCCGGCCAGTGACTGCCGGTAACACTCCTCGCGCCGCGCGCCCTGCCCGGCGGACCAGTCGCCCTGCTGCACGGTCTCCCGGACGGTCACCCGGCAGCCCTCGGCGGTGGTGGTGAGGACGCAGGTCAGCTCGGTGTGCCGCGCCCCCTCGACACACCGCACCACGAGCAGCTCCGGCGCCCGCTGGCGCACGGCCGCGATCTCGACGTCGCCGTCGAAGCCGGGCAGCCCCGCGGTGCCCACCCGCCACCGGCCCGGCCGGTCGGGCACCGCCTCGGCCCCGGCGAACCAGCGGGCCAGCAGCGCCGGATCGGTCACCGCGCGCCAGACCCGGTCGGCGGGGTGCGGCAGGTCGACCTGCGTGCCGATCTCGATCACGGCGAGAGACTCTACGGCCCACACGCCCCCTGGGTGAATCTGGTCGCCACGATCGACACGGCTCACTGCGGTACGACTTGACGAAACACATGTTATCGCTCACAGTCGATGTCGAGGACCACCGCACCTGATGGCTCACCGGGCGAGCCGTGCTGGTCGAGCCTCGGATCGCGACGTCCCCCCAGGGCATGTGGGACGTCGGGTCAGGATTTCCCATCAGTAGCTGCCGGCGACGGCGCGACCGGCCCCGAGCAGGGGCGGGACGACTCCGTCGACGGCCGGCCCGGTCTCCTCGAAGGAGGATCATGGCGCCCTTTTCGGGAGGCGCTGCGCCGTTGCCCACAGCGGGTGATCCTCTCGCCGATCCGGGCTGCGGCCCCGGCGTCGAGGTCACCGGGGTCGACGGCCGGCACGGACCGCGACCGGGACATCGCCGACTGTCCCTCGTCCGGGCCGGGTACGGCGGCCACGATGGTCCGTCCTGGCCGACTGGACGGCGGACCCCGCCGGCCGGCACGACCCACCGCACCGGGAACCGGGCACCTCAGCACCACCACCGCTGCACCCACCTCGAGAAGGATGCGACATGAGACCCAAGAGAGCCCTACTGGCCACGGCGACCCTCGCCGTGGCCGGCGCACTCACCGTCGGGATGACGTTGGCGATGGCCCCCGCAGCCAGCGCCGGGACGACCCTGCGGGCGGCGGCGGCCGAGAAGGGCCGCTACTTCGGCGCGGCGGTCGCGACGGGCAAGCTGTCCACCAGCACCTACACCACCATTCTCAACCGCGAGTTCAACTCGATCGTGGCCGAGAACGAGATGAAGTGGGACGCCACCGAGCCGCAGCAGGGCCGGTTCAACTACACCGGCGGCGACCGGATCGTCAGCCACGCCCAGGCCAACGGGATGAGCGTGCGTGGCCACGCGCTGCTCTGGCACCAGCAGGAGCCGGGCTGGGCGCAGGGCATGTCGGGCAGCGCGCTGCGCAGCGCGATGATCAACCACGTCACCCAGGTCGCCACCCACTTCCGCGGCAAGATCTACGCGTGGGACGTGGTGAACGAGGCGTTCGCCGACGGCGGTAGCGGTGGGCGTCGTGACTCGAACCTGCAGCGCACCGGTAACGACTGGATCGAGGCGGCGTTCCGGGCCGCCCGGGCCGCCGACCCGGGCGCGAAGCTCTGCTACAACGACTACAACACCGACGGGGTCAACGCGAAGTCGACGGGCGTCTACAACATGGTGCGGGACTTCAAGTCCCGGGGTGTGCCGATCGACTGCGTCGGCTTCCAGTCCCACCTGGGCACCACGATCCCGGGTGACTACCAGGCCAACCTCCAGCGCTTCGCCGACCTCGGCGTGGAGGTGCAGATCACCGAGCTGGACGTGATGACCGGCGGCAACCAGGCCAACATCTTCGGCACGGTCACCCGGTCCTGCATGGCCATCTCCCGGTGTGCCGGCATCACCGTGTGGGGGGTGCGCGACTGCGACTCGTGGCGCGGCTCCGACAACGCCCTGCTGTTCGACTGCAACGGCAACAAGAAGCCGGCGTACGACTCGGTGCTGAACGCGCTCAACGCGGGTCCGGGCATCCCGAACCCGACGACCACGCCGCCGAACCCGACCACCACCCCGCCGAACCCGACGACCACGCCGCCGAACCCGACGACGCCCCCTCCGGGTGGGTCGGGGTGCTCGGCGTCGGTGTCGTTGAATTCGTGGACCGGTGGTTTCGTGGCCACGGTGAAGGTGACCGCGGGTTCGTCGGGTACGCGTGGGTGGACGGTGAGCCTGACGTTGCCTGGTGGTTCGAGTGTGACCGGTACGTGGTCGGCGACGGCCAGTGGTAGTTCCGGGACGGTGCGGTTCACGAATGTGGACTACAACGGTGCGCTCGGTGCGGGTCAGTCGACCGAGTTCGGGTTCCAGGGCAACGGCAGCGGGGCGGGGATGACCCCCACCTGCACCGCCAGCTGAGTACCGCCTCACTCCAGTACCACAGTCAGTTGAGTACCACCGTGAGTTGACTACCACCGCCGCCGGCCCGACCCGGGTGCACCGGGTCGG
>NZ_JBMDWU010000631.1:0-3081 GCF_048594385.1 Micromonospora sp.
TGATCTCCATCCTGTCGGAGAAGTACGTCTCCATCCCCGAGCTGAACGACGACAACATCGTCTTCGCCCAGCCCGGTTTCTCGATCATCGCCACCGCGAACAGCCGCGACCGGGGCGTCAACGACCTGTCGTCGGCGTTGAAGCGCCGGTTCAACTTCGTCCGCATCCCGGTGGTCACCAACAAGCGCAGCGAGGCGGAGATCGTCCGGTTCCGCACCGAGGAACTGCTACGCCGGCACCGCATCGAGCTGGACGTGCCGCCCACCCTGTTGGACATCCTGTTGCAGAGCTTCGCCGACCTGCGGGCCGCCGCCGCGTCGGCGACCAGCGACGACGAGAAGCTGGAGTCGGCGCTGTCCACCGCCGAGCAGATCGGGGTGCTGGAGGACGCCATCCTGCACAGCCAGTTCTTCGGCGACCGGGCCCTGCGGGTGGAGACGCTGGCCTCCTCGCTGGTGGGATCGTTGGCCCGACGCAGCCCGGAGGACCTGGCGATCCTCAACAAGTACCTGCACGGCGTGGTGGAGCCCCGGGCCAAGAAGAACGGCGAGGGCTGGGGCGGCTTCCTCGACGGCGGTCGCCAGGCGATCGCCTCGCTGTCGTGACCACCGCCGACGCCGGCACCGCCGCGCCGCCCGGCACCGCCCCGCCCGCGACCGCCGGACCGTTCGGGGCGCTGCGGGAGCAGCTCACCGACGCGGCGGCCACGTTCGCCGGTTCCGCCGACGCGCTGGCCGGCATCCTCGCCGGCATCGTCGACGACGTGGACCGGGCGCTGGGCGAGCGGTTGGAGATCTTCCCGGTCTGTCACCACTCGCCGGCCTCGGCGCTGGCGATGGTCCGCCGGCTGCGGCACAAGCAGCCCAAGGTGATCTACCTGGAGCTGTGCGAGGATCTCCAGCCGCTCCTGGGCGAGCTGCGCAACTGTCGGCTGCCGGTGGCGGTGCAGGCGTTCGCCTCCGAGCTGGACGGCTTCCCCGCCGAGTGGGGGCCGCTGAGCGTCGTCGCCCCGGTCACCGAGGCGTCCGCCGAATACCAGGCGATCGCGTACGCGCTGGAGACACCCGGGGTGGAGCTGGTGCTGGTGGACCGCTCCACCGACCACGTCTTCCAGTGGTCACCGCGCGGCGACGCCCCGGCGGCCACCGACGCGCCGGCCGACACCGCGCCGCAGACGGCGGGCGGCGAGGCCGGGGAGCAGTCGGCCCTGCACGGCGACGCGGTCGGCGTGGAGATCGGCGACCTGCGGCCCCGGTTCGCCGAGCTGGAGGCGTACCTGCTGCACCACGGCAAGGTGCGGCACTGGTCGGAGTGGTGGGACCAGTACGTCGAGCGTCCCCTCGCCGACGCCGACCACGACACCTACCGGCAGGTGATGGTGCTGATCGGCAGCCTGTTCCGCCGGCTGCGGCCGGCCGGGTCGGACCGTACCGACCGGGACGAGGACCGGGAGCGCTACATGTGGACCCGGATGCGGGAGCACCTCGCCGCGTCCGGGGCCGACCCGGCGGACTGTCTCTACGTGTGCGGCGCGTTCCACGCCGCCAGCCGGGTCGAGCAGTTCGGCCTGGACTCCCCCGCCCCGGACTTCGCGATCACCCCCCGCACCGGCACCCGCTGGCGGTACGGGCTGATCCCGTCGAGCCACTCGGCCATCGAGGCGCAGTTCGGGCTGGCACCGGGGTCGGTGTCGATCGCCGCCGCCAACTGGACGCGGGCGGTCGGCCGGTCGGGACTGGCCCCGTACCGGCTCGACGGTCAGCGGGGCGTCAAGGGCGGGCGGGGCAAACGGAAGGCCGCCCCGCCGGTCGCCACGCCGGCCGGTCCGGTCGCCGACCGGCTCACCGGGTTCCTCGCCGCGCCACCGGCGCTCGACGGGCTGGACGAGGCGGAGCTGCGCGGGTGGTGCGTGGACATCGTCCGGTTGGCCCGCCGCAACGGGTACCTGGCCAGCACGGCCGACGCGATCGCGGTGTTCGAGACGTCGATCCTGCTGGCCGGGTTGCGCAACCGGGCCCGGCCCACCCCGTACGACTTCGCCGACGCGGCGGTGACCTGCATCGAGAAGGACGTCGTGCCGGGTCGGCGGGACGTGCGACGGCTCTGCGAGATCCTGCTCGGCGGGGACCGGATCGGGCAGGTCGGCTACGACGCCCTGCCACCGCTGGCCCGCGACGTGCTCGACCGGCTGCAACCCCTCGGCCTGGACCTGGAGAAGCGCACCATCCAGCGGGCCCTGCTGGACCTGCACGCCACCCCGGCGCTGGCCGGCTGCTCGGATCTGCTGTGGATGCTGCGGCACCTGCTGCCCGCCGACGCGGTCCGCCCGATCATGGGTGAGCGCCGGTTGGGGCACCGGTCGATCCAGGAGAGCTGGGACCTCGCGTTGGGCCGGCACCAGCGGGCGCTGATCGAGCTGGGCTACGAGGGGGTGACCGTCGAGCAGGTGCTGGAGCAGCGGCTGCGGCGGTCGGTCCGGGGCCCCGACGCGACGGCCGCCGGCGCCCTCGCCGCGGTGGAGGACGCCATCCGGTTGCTGGACAGCCCCCGGCTGGTCGACGAGTTGGGCACGCGGGCCGTGGAACTGCTGTCCACCGAACGCACGGTGGACGACGCCCCGGAGGTGCTGCGGCGCATCCGCCGGTTGCTGGCCCACCACCGGGCCACCGCGCCGACCCTGCCGGCCTGGTGCGAGGCGTTCGTGACGACCGGGTACGCGCACTACTGCACCCTGTTGCCGACCGCGTTCGTCGAGGAGGAGACCGGGGTCCGGCAGGTCGGGGCGATGCTCGGCTTCCTGTTCAGCATGGAGAGCCTGGCGCTGTCGCTGGGCTGCGACAGGTCCCAGCTCGAACTCGCGGTGGCCCAGTCCCATCCGGAGAGCCCGGCGAAGGTCGCCCTGCTCTGGGCGGCCCGGCACCAGCTCGGTCTGCTGCCGCTGGCCGAGCTGCGGCAGCGCTGCGCCGAACTGCTGGGTAACCCGCTGGTGGTGCCGGCGTTCCCGAGGTACCTCTCCGGTTTCGTGCACGCGCTGGAACCGGTGCCGGGGCTCGCGCCGTTCGTGGTGGAGACGATGTCCAC
>NZ_JBMDWU010000064.1:0-8671 GCF_048594385.1 Micromonospora sp.
CTGGCGCGCGGCGACAGCCTGCGCTTCGTCCAGGGTGACGCCGAGGATCTGCCGTTCGAGGACTCCTCGGTGGACGTCCTGATCAACATCGAGAGCTCCCACACCTACCCCGACCTCGAGCGGTTCCTGCGCGAGGTCGCACGGGTGCTGCGTCCGGGCGGGGCCCTGTCGCACATCGACGTGTTCACCCGCCAGCGGCTGCAGACGATGCGGCGGATCACCGCGGAACTGCCCCAGCTGACGTGGGTCGCCGATCACGACGTCTCCGCTGCGGTCCGGGCCGCGGTCCGCCGACGGATGACCCCGGGCAGCCGCTTCCGCCGGACGCTGGACCGTCAGCGGATGAACCCGTTGGTGCGGACGATCGCCACGCACAGTCAGATCCTGATGTTCGGCGGCATGTTCGCAGGCTACCGGCCACCGGCGTCGATCAGGGCGCTCAGCCGGGTGGGCGTCGTGCCGTGGATGAGCGGCCTGCCCATGGAGAGCTACCGGCACCAGGTCGCCGTCCGGGTGTGAGGGGGAGACGTGACCACCCACTTGTTCGCCGTCGCCGCCGAGACCGGGGACGGCCTGCTCGCCGCGATCCGCGGGCATGCCGACCGGATCCGGGGCGGCCGGAACCTGCCCCCGCTGGACCGGTACTGCCACGACGTGGCGACCGGGACAGCCGGCCTGCCGCACCGGGCCACGCTCGTCGCCGACTCCTACGACAGCCTCGCGGCCGGCCTGGCCGAGCTGTCGGCCGCAGGGGCGGACCGCCCGGCGGCGCAGCCGCTGCGGCGACGGCCGGGCCCGGTGTTCGTCTTCGCCGGACAGGGCGCGCAGTGGGAGGGGATGGGCCTGGAGTTGCTGGCCACCGAGCCGGTCTTCCGCGCGGCGCTGCTGCGCTGCGAGGAGCGGGTGCGTGCGCTGGCCGGTTTCTCGGTGACCGAGCAGTTGCGGGCGGACCCGGCGACGTCCCGGCTCGGCGAGATCGACGTGCTGCAACCGACGATGGTGTCGTTGCAGGTCGCCCTCGTCGCCCTGTGGCGCAGCTGGCACGTGGAACCGGCCGCGGTGGTCGGCCACAGCATGGGCGAGATCTCCGCGGGGTACGCAGCCGGCGCGCTCACCCTCGACGACGCCCTGCTGATCGCCTGCCGCCGCAGCTCCCTGCTGCGCCGGATCACCGGTCGGGGTGCCCTGGCCACCACGGAACTGTCGCCGGAGGCCGCGCACGCGCTGGCCGACGCCAGCGGGGGGCGCATCTGCGTCGCCGGGGAGAACAGCCCCCGCTCGACGGTGCTGGCCGGGGACACCGGGTCCCTGACCGCGCTGATCGAGGACCTCGACCGGCGTGACGTCTACTGCCGGATGGTGCGGGGCACGGTCGCCTCGCACAGCCACTACGTCGACGAACTCCGCGACGACCTGGCCGCCGCGCTGCGCCCGCTGCGTCCGGTGGCGTCACGGGTTCCGGTGTACTCGACGGTGACGGGCGCACCCGTGCCCGGCACCGCGCTCGGACCGGCGTACTGGATGCGGAACCTGCGGGAGCCGGTCCGGTTCGCCGCGACCGTCACTCGGCTGGCCGAGGACGGTCACGACGTCTTCGTCGAGATCAGCACCCACCCGGTGCTGATCAGCAGCCTGAGGCAGACGCTGGAGAGCGCGGGGCGGACGGCCGAACTGCTGCCCTCCGGCCGCCGGCGGGCCGAGCGCAAGGCCGTGCTGTCGTCGCTCGGCACGCTCTACGCGTGTGGTCACGACGTGCACTGGCCGGCACTCGCCCCGCCGGCACCGGGGCTCACCCCGTACCAGGAGGCGGTCCTGGACGCGGTCCGGCTTCCCCGGCCCGCGCCGGCACGGGCAGGTTCACGATGACGGCCGGACCCGACGGGGGACACCAGCCGGTGGGTGCCCGACCCGTGGCACGGGACAGGACCCGGCGATCAGAGGCCCGGATGTCGCAGGCGCGGGGGTCCTCAGGACATCCCCAGCCGCCGCGGTCGCCGGGGCAGCAGGAAGAGCAGACAGATCACCGCAGCCAGTCCGGCGGACGCCCAGTAGAGGGCTTCGCTGAACGTCGCGATGAACGTCCGGGTCTTGATGTCGGCCAGGGTGCTCCCGATCGCGGCCTGCTGACCGGGGTCGCCGCCGGCCAGCGTGCGGCAGCTCTGCGGTACGGCGGTGATGTCGGCCTGACCGAGCGCCTCGGTGGCGCAGGTGCGGATGGCCGTCTGCTGCGACGCGACGGCCGGGACCTCCGGAAGCACCCGGTCCGCCTGCGTCCCCGCGTTGGTGGCGAGAGCCGAGAAGAAGATGCCGCCGATGATCGCCACACCGAGGGCGGCACCGAGCTGACCGGCAGCGTTGATCAGACCGGACGCCGACCCGGCCTCCCGTGGCTCGACCTCGGTCAGGATCATGCCGGTCAGCGGGGCGAGCAACATGCCCATTCCGGAACCGAGCAGCAGCATGGGAACGACGGCGTGCCACGAGGTGATCGTCTCGCCGGCCAGTTGGGCGATCCGCGCGTACAGCAGGAGCCCGACCAGCATCAGCAGCGCCCCGGCGAACAGGCAGTTGCGGCCGTAGCGGGGGAACAGCTTACGGACGGCGAGGTTGCCGGCGATCGGGACGCCCAGCGAGAACGGAATCGCCGTGAGGCCGGTGTGCAGCGCCGACCAGCCGAGGCCACCCTGAAGGTAGAGCGTCCAGCTGAGGAAGAACCCGGCCGGGATGCAGCTGAACAGCAGCTGGGTGCCGACGCCGGCGCCGAAGGTCCGGATCTTGAACAGCGAGAGGGCCACCAGCGGCGATCCGTCCTTGGCGGTCTTGTAGCGCTCGTAGAGCACGAACACCGCGAGGACGGGCACGGAGGCGACCAGCGAGACGATGCTCCAGACGGGCCAGCCGAGCTCACGACCGCGCAGCAGCGGCAGCAGCAACAGCAGCAGACCGGCGATCACCAGCACCATGCCGACGAGGTCCAGCCGGTTGGCGCGCGGCGACCGCGACTCACGCATCCACATCCAGCCGGCGACCAGGGCGGCCGCGCCGATCGGAAGGTTGACCACGAAGATGGTGCGCCAGCCCAGGTCGGCCGGGTTCCACGAGATGAGCAGCCCACCCAGCAGCGGCCCGGCGACGATGGCCAGGCCGATCATGCTGGCGTACAGGCTGACGACCCGGCCGATCTCCTGCGGCGGGAAGGTGACGTGGATGATCGCCAGGACCTGGGGGACCATGACCGCGGCGGCGATGCCCTGCAGCACCCGGGCACCGACCAGGACCTCGGAGGTGGGGGCGAAGGCGCACAGGGCGGAGGCCAGGACGAAGCCGGCAACCCCGGTCAGGAACATCCGCTTGCGGCCGAAGATGTCGCCGAGCCGCCCTCCGGTGATCAGGACGACGGCGAAGCACAGCGTGTAGCCGACTGTCAGGGCCTGTACGGCGGCCGCCGAAGCGCCGAGATCCTCCTGGATGCTCGGGATCGCCACGGTGACGATGTTGACGTCGAGCAGGTCCATGAAGGTCGCGACGAGCAGGACCATCAGCGCCAGCCAACGGTGGGGATGTGGGCCGTCGGCGGCTGCGACGGGAGATCCGATGGCCCCTGCGGGCGCCGGCTCCACTTCCTGGCTCATGAGATGTGCTCCAGTTCTTGCGGTTCGTCGCCGGTAGCGGACACCGGCGATGGTTTAGGGGGCGGTCGGGTTCGCAGCGGACGCGCCGTCCGCCTCGGACGTGCCGGTACGGGCGAGCGCGGTCCACGACCGCATCAGCAGCTCCACGACGTCCATGACGTCTCCGGCCGGGCTGTCGCCGGCCAGCAGTACGCGCTGGATGGACAGCCCGTCGTCCAACGCGTGCACGATCAGCGCCAACAGCTCCACCGGCGCGGGTGGCGTGACCGACCGGGCGGCGAAGCCCCGCGCGAGCGCCTGGGCCATGGCTTCGTGGGACCGTCGTTCGCGGTCGGCCATCAGGGACATCACCTGCGGATCGCGCCTCGCGTAGAGCCACAGTTCGGTGCGCAGCGCCAGCCAGCTCGCGAAGTTCTTGTCCCGTTCCCGGTGCCAGCCACGCAGGTGCTCGATCGTCTCCTCGAACGACCCGGCCTTGCTGCTCAGCGCCTGCACCTCCTGCAGTTCGCGTTCGGTGCGCTGTTCCAACAGGGCCAGGACCAACTGTTGTTTGCCGTCGAAGTTGCCGTAGAAGGCACCCCGGGTGTACCCGGCGCGTTCGACGATCTGCTCGACCGAGGTGCCGTTGACACCGAACTCGGCGAACAGCTCGGCTGCCGCCTGCAGCAGCTCCTGGCGGGTGATTTCCCGGCTCTGCTGGCGGGTGAGTCGTTTGCTGATGATCAACCTCCTCGTGAGACTCAGATACGGTACCGTATTCTGATACAGTGTTGTATCCGAATGCCGCATAACCCACCCCGGGGCGTGTCGCAGCGAACGTCGGCGGCGCACCGACACTCGGGTCAACGTCGTGAGCAATCGAATGGGGATGCTGGTGACCGGAGCATTCGACTGGACGGACGTCGAGTTCGACCTGTCCAACGTGAACTTCGTGACCGACCGGGACGCCGGGGAGCGCTGGCTGAGCGCGCCCCGGCCGGTGTGTCCGGGCCGGTTCTCCGACGGTAACGAGGTCTACGTCGTCACCCGCTACGACGCGGTCCGCAGCCTCTTCACCGATCGTCGGGTCAGCAACCATCCCCCGGAGGGCGTCCATCTCGACAGCATGCGCCGCCGGGGTGTGCCCGAGGAACTACTCAAGTACTTCGACTCCACGATCATGACGATGGTGCCGGAGGACCACCGGCGGGTGCGGTCGCTGATCGACCGGGCCTTCTCGGCGCGGCGGGTCAGGACCCTGCGCCCTCGGATCGAGCGGCTGGTCGACGACCTGCTCGACCAGATGGATGCCGCCGGGGAGGTCGACCTCGTCGCCGAGTACGCCCATCCGATCTCCACGACGATCATCTGTGAGCTGCTCGGTGTCGACGACGAGTACCGCGACAGGTGGCTGCGGTGGACCGAGGCGTTCACCACCTTCGTCCGGCCCGACCCGGTGATGCTGCCGCCCGCGCTGCGCGGCATGGTCGACACGGTCATCAGGTTGATCGGCGCGCGGCGGGCCCAACCCGGCGACGACCTGATCTCCGATCTGGTCAAGGCGAGCGACGAGACCGAGAAGCTCGACGAGGTCGAACTGGTCGCCCTGGTGCTGGTGCTGGTGCAGGCCGGCCTCGACACCGTCCGGCACTCGATCTCGCTGAGCCTGTTCCACCTACTGGTCCATCCCGATCAGCTCGAACTGGTCAGGTCGCAGCCGGAGAACACCGTCCAGGCGGTGCGGGAGTTGATGCGCTACGCCGGCCCGATCAAGATGGCCCTGCCACGCTTCGCCGTGGAGCCGATCGAGGTCGACGGGGTGACCATCCCCGAGGGCGGCCAGATCCAGCTCGTGGTGGGCGCCGCCAACAACGACCCGCAGCGGTTCACCGATCCACGCACCCTGGACGTCACCCGGGTCGACAATCCGCAGCTCAGCTTCGCTGCCGGCGACCACTTCTGCCCGGGGGCGTCGTTGGCCACCGCGGAGACCGAGATCGCGCTCAACAAGCTGTTCGCGCGCTTTCCCGGTGTCCACCTGACCGGCGACCCCGACGAGGTGGGACCGCGATTTCTCAAGGCCGTGTCACGCCTGCCCGTACGGCTCGTGTGATCACCGTTCTCCAAGACCGACAACGATCAGTAGGATGAAAAGTGTTACCCACAGTAGTAGCAACGCAGTATCTGACCGCCCTGCGTGAGGGTGGATCCCTGCCCGGGGTGGTGGAGGCGGACAACGACGGCGTGTACGTCGTCAAGTTCCGTGGCGCGGGCCAGGGCAGTGCCGCCCTGGTCGCCGAGATCGTCGTCGGCGAACTCGGCCGCCGGCTCGGCATCCGCGTCCCCGAGCTCGTCACCATCGACATCGACCCGGAGATGGCGCGCCGCGATCCCGATCAGGAGATCCAGGAACTTCTGCGGGCCAGCGCCGGGGTGAACCTGGGCATGGACTTCCTACCCGGCTCGGTCGGTTTCGACGGGGTCGGCTGGCAGCCCCCGGCCGAGGAGGCGGCCAGGATCTACTGGCTGGACGCCCTCACCGCCAACGTGGACCGCACCTGGTCCAACCCCAACCTGATCATCTGGCACCGCCAGCTCTGGGCCATCGACCACGGAGCCGCGCTGCTGTTCCACCACTCCTGGCCGACCGTCGCCACCTGGGCCGAGCGCCGCTACGACCTGTCCCAGCACGTGCTGGCCGACCTGGTCGCCTCGTTGGGTCCCGCGACGCTGGCCAAGCTGGACGCCGAACTGGCCGAGGCGGTGACCGAGGACCTGCTGACCGAGGTCGTCGCCATGGTCCCGGACAGCTTCCTGTTGGGCATGAACTCCGTTCCCGAGGACGCGGACCCGCCCGAGCTGCGACAGCGCTACGTCGACTACCTCCTCGCCCGGCGTACCCGCGTGGGTGCCTGGTGGCCGGGGGTCGATGCATGACCGCCAAGGCGTCCATCCTCAGCTTCGACTACGCGCTGTTGCGCGCCGTGCCCCGTGTCGACCGCGGTGAGCAGGTCAACGTCGGAGCGTTGCTCTACTGTCCCGGCGCGGACTTCCTCGGTGCTGCCATTCATGTCGACGCCGACCGGCTACGGATGCTGGATCCGGACATCGACGTCGACATGGTCGCCGCGGCCCTCGACGCCATCCGTGCGATCTGCGCCGGTGATCCCGCCGCCGGTCGGGCGGGGGCCGGCACCCGGGGGGCGCGGTTCGGCTGGCTGACCGCGCCGCGCAGCACGGTGATCCAGACCAGTGCCGTCCACGGCGGGCTCACCACCGACCCGGCGGCCGAACTCAAGCGCCTGATGGGACGGCTCGTGCACTGAACGGCGAGGCAGCGGGCCGCAGCCACCTCCTTTCCTCAGTCGCGTTACCCGAGGAGCACCGATGGAAGACATCATCAGCGCCGTTCTCGACCCGGACACCCGACCGGAGGACTTCGCGGCCCTGCCCGTTCCGGAGCACTACCGCGCGGTCACCCTGCACGCCGACGAGGTCGAGATGTTCGCAGGGGTCGCCGCCGAGGCCCGCGAGCCGCGCCGGGCCGTGCACCTCGACGACGTGGCGGTCCCCGAGGTCGGGCCCGGCGAGGCGTTGGTGGCGGTCATGGCCAGCTCGATCAACTACAACACCGTGTGGTCGTCGTTGTTCGATCCGATGCCCAGTTTCACCTTCCTGGCCCGGTACGGCCGACGCTCACCGCTGGCCCGCCGCCATGACCTGCCCTACCACGTGATCGGTTCCGACCTGTCCGGAGTGGTGCTGCGTACCGGGCCAGGGGTCTACGCCTGGAAGCCCGGCGACGAAGTCGTGGCGCACTGTCTGTCGGCCGAGCTGGAGGCACCCGAGGGACACAACGACACCATGCTCGACCCGGATCAGCGGATCTGGGGCTACGAGACCAACTTCGGGGGTCTCGCCCAGTTGGCACTGGTCAAGGCGAACCAGTTGATGCCCAAGCCGGCGCACCTGACATGGGAGGAGGCGGGGACTCCCGGTCTGGTCTCCTCGACGGCGTACCGGCAGTTGGTCTCCCGCAACGGCGCCCAGATGAAGCAGGGTGACAATGTGCTCATCTGGGGTGCCTCCGGCGGGGTGGGCGCGTTCGCCACCCAGCTCGCGTTGGCCGGAGGGGCGAAGCCGATCTGTGTGGTGTCCAGCCCGACCAAGGCCGCCATCTGTCGGGCGATGGGTGCTGACGCGGTGATCGACCGCACCGACGAGGCCTTCACGTTCTGGAAGGACGAGTACACCCAGGACCCCGGGGAGTGGAAACGGTTCGGACGGCGGATCCGGGAACTGACCGGCGGGGAGGATCCCGACATCGTGTTCGAGCATCCCGGGCGGGACACCTTCGGTGCCTCGGTGTACGTCACCCGCAAGGGAGGCACCATCGTGACCTGCGCTTCCACCTCCGGCTACCGCCACGAGTACGACAACCGTTACCTGTGGATGTCGCTCAAGCGGATCGTCGGATCGCACTTCGCCAACTACCGCGAGGCGTGGGAGGTCAACCGTCTCATCGCCAAGGGTCGGATCCACCCCACGCTGTCCAAGACGTACGCCCTGGCAGACGCCGGACAGGCGGTCGACGACGTGTACCGCAACCGGCACCTCGGCAAGGTCGGTGTACTGGCGCTGGCACCGCACGAGGGTCTCGGCGTCCGCGACACGGCGATGCGCGAGCAGCATCTCGACGCGATCAACCGGTTCCGGCGGGCTGACCGGCCGACCACCAGCCCCCGCTGACCCGGCCGTCAGCGGGGCGACGCCGGTCAGCCGACCGCCCACAGGCACCCGCGTGCCGCGCCGACCTGCGGGTGCGACAGCGACACGTCGTCCGGAGGCCCGCTCGACCGTTCCCGGAGCGGAGCGGGATCACCGGGTCAGCCGTCCGCCCCCCGATCGGTCGAGGTGGAAGGCCGGTTCGACGTCATGCCCTCATCGACGGAAGGACTACCCATGGCACGCCGCCTGTTCACCTCCGAGTCGGTCACGGAAGGCCACCCGGACAAGATCGCCGACCAGATCAGTGACGGGATCCTCGATGCCCTGCTGAC
>NZ_JBMDWU010000065.1:0-8028 GCF_048594385.1 Micromonospora sp.
GGGGGGGGGCCGGGGGGCCCCGGCCCGGGCCGGGGGGGCCCCCCCGACCTGGCCGGTCACGGCCGGCGTGACCTACCGGACGACACCGGAGCCACCGCTGCTGCCGCCACCGCCGCGCCGGTGGTGGTCACGGGTGCGGTCGGACACGTTGCGCCGGCTCACCGACTCGTGCGACGAGCCGCTGTCCCGGCCGCTGGTGCGGGAGGTGTGGTTGCGGGACGTGTGGTTACGGGAGGTGACCCCGCTCCTACGGTGCGAACTGGCGGTGTCGGCGATCTCCCCCCGGGACTCCGTGTCCTGGTGGGAGCGCCTCGGCTGTTCCCGGGGGCCCCGGGTGACCATGAACGCGGAGCCGGCACCGTGCACAATGGCCCCGGCGTTGCCGGCCGTGGTGTCCTGACCCGGCGCGTAGCCGACGCCCCAGGTGAGCGCGCCGGCGGTGGCCACCGCGCCGTAGGCGGCCCGGACCAGGTCACCCTGCCGGCCCGCGCGCAGCGAGTTGACCACCTCCTTGCCCACCACGTACGCGCCGGGGCCGGCGGCCAGGGCCAGGCCCACGCTGTTGGCCACCGCGTTACCCCGCAGCCCGGCGGCGCCCTGCACCCCGGGCGACGCGACCATCGACACGAAGTTGACGATCTTCTCGTCGTTCTCGTAGATCCAGTTGCCGGTCGCCTTGATCAGGGTCATCACCCGGTTCGCGCTGTCCAGCGAGTGCTCGCTGGTTTCCCTGTCGTTCCACTCGACGCTGATCGAGTCCCCCGGGCCAGGGCTGCTGCGGCCCGAGGAGGTCGACGTGCTGTACGGCTGGCCCACGTCGGCCTGGTAGTCGGCCGCGCTGTACTGGCCGTAGCCCGACGGCACCGACGAGGTGCTCGGGGCGTCCTGGCTGTAGTTGCTGGGGGTGTAGGCGCCCGGGGTGTAACTGACCTGGCTGTAGACGCTCGGCGAGTAGACGACCTGCGGCTCGGACTCGGTCGGGGTGGGCGGGTAGTGGACGCTGTAGCTCTCGCTGCCGGTGGGACTTCCGGTCCCGCCCGGTGGCGGCTGATGGGGTGAGGACACCTGGGCTCCTTGATGCTCGACCAGCGGTTGACACGCTCTTTACGACCGGCCCGGCGTACCGGTTCAGCCGGCGGCCGGGGTTTCTCGCCGGTTCGCCTGCCACGGCGTCGCGGTGGCCTTGCCGGCGGCCCGCTCGGTGATCGCGGCGACCTCCTGACGGGCCTGGGCCGAGATCCGCGCCGCGTCCGGCTCCTTGTACCAGGGCCGCAGCGTGATCACGGCGGGTCGGATGCCGGTGGCGAGCAACAGCGCGGTCCCCTTCGGCAGGGCCCGGATCCGGTCCGGCGGCAGCACGTGCTCCTGCCGGTACGAGGTGGACCGGGACGAGCCGTCCCGGCTGCGCGAGACGCTGACCGTGCTCACGTCGTGCTGCCCGACCAGCTTGGAGACCTTCTCCACGAAGTCGGCGTCGTCGAGGCCCGCACCGAGCAGCTTGATGGTGGCCGCGCCCCACAGCGCGTCCATCCCGGCCTCGCCCCACACCCGGGACCCCTGCCGGTAGCTCTGCAACAGGGTGACCACGTTGATCCCCCGCGATCCCAGGTGCGAGTAGAGGTCCGGCAGGTCGGAGATCCGGCACACGTTCGCCGCCTCGTCCAGCACCGCCGTCATCGGCGGGTCGAGCCGGCCACCCATCCGTTCGGCGGCCACCACCCCCGCCCGCAGGGTCGCGTCGGCGAGCCCGGCGATCACCCCGGCGGCCGAACCGCCACCGTCCTTGGAGAGCAGGAAGAGGGTGTCCCGGCCGAGCACGTGCTGTTCCGGGCGGAACTGCGGCAGGTACGGGTCCGGGGACACCCAGGCCAGGATCTCCGGGTCGAGCAGGCACGCCACGCACTGCCGGGCCGTCTCGTAGATGCCGTCGCGGGTCTCCACCGCCCCGCGTACGGTGCCCTGGAGCTGCTCGGCCATCGCCGGCAGCCCGGCGTCGCGCAGCAGGTCGATCGGGGTGCGGTCGGCCGGGTCGGCCAGCCAGCCGAGCAGCTCGGCGACGGGTGCCCGCCCCCGGGCGGCGGCCAGGAAGAGCGCGGTCAGGGTGTTCTGCGCCGCCGAGATCCAGAAGTCCTTCTTGGCGGTGTCGTCGTTGACCGACGCCACGAAGTGCCCCGCCAGTCGGCGGGCCCCCTCGATGCTCGTACAGTCGGCGAGGATGTCCCACCACATCCGCCGGGGCACGTGGGCGATGCCCTGCGGGTCGAACGTCCACACCGTACCGACGCGTTCCCGTTCGGCGCGGGTCACCGCGTACACGTCGGACTTGTTGGAGGTGAGCAGGACCGCGCCCCGGGCCCGCAGCACCCGGGGAACCGCGATGCCTGTGGACTTGCCGGCCCGGGGGGCCATCAGGTCCAGCTCCACGTCCTCGAAGGAGGAACGCAGCTCCGGGCCGTTGGGCGACAGGTCACCGAGCAGGTTGCCGGTGTCGTCCGGGGCGAGCTGCCGTACCCCGGCCAGCGAGGGACGCAGCTCCCGGGCACGGGCCGCGATCCCGGCGGGGGCCAGCGGGGCCAGGTCACGCACCCGGGCCAGCCCGACACCGCGCCCGCGCAGGTCCAGCAGCCGGCGTCCGGCGAGCACCCCCGGCACCACCAGCAGCAGCGCCACCACCAGCATTCCGGCGTAGACCGCGTACGGCGACGCGCCGGGCCACAGCGTGCCGGTGTCCCCGGAGATCAGCGCCAGGTACGCGCCGAGCGTGAACGGCGGCGGGTGCCACCCGTGCCCGGTCACCGCAGCGCCCAGGGTGCCGCCCAGCCAGGCGACCGTGAACAGCGCCGCGTTGGCGAGGACCACCAGGCAGAACGCCCAGAAGAACAGGTCCGCCCCCCGGGGCGCGCCCGACGACATGCGGCTCACGCCCGCCACCTCCGCTCACCGGCGGCGACCTCGTCGGCGGCCAGTTCCGGCCGGGTGGCCAGGTTGCCCAGTTCCGCCTCGGCCTCGAAGGCCGCCTGCCGGGCCGCCGCCCGCTCGGCGGCCTGCTGGGCGGCGTAGCCGTTCTGCACCCAGCGCTGGTTGGTGTCGTGCAGCCGGCGCTCGGTGTCGGTGATGGACACCCGGATCGGGATGCCGGGCCGGCCACCCACCTTGATCAGGAACCGGCCCCGCCCCGGTGGCTCCTCGTTGCTGCCGGTGCTCGCCCAGCCCGGTGGCGACGACCAGGAGGAGACCAGCTCGATCTCCCGTTTGGACAGGCCGATCACCCGGCCCAGGTCGGTCATCTCCGCCGCCGGCAGCCCGGCGCAGGCGACGATCCCGGCCCGTTCCACGAAGCCGCGCGCCTTGGCCCGGTCGGCGTCGGAGCCCAGCGCCTCGGCGTCCTTGAGGGTGTGGGTGATCTTGGCATCGCCGAGGCCGAGCGACCGGTTGAGCCGGGTCAGCGCGTCGATCCGGTCGACGATGCCGGACGCCGCCCGCAGTGGCCGCCACAACTCGTCCAGGATGGTGAAGAACCAGCGGCGCGGGGCCAGCCCGGCGTCGGCCAGGGCGTGCGAGGCGGCGACCGTGCCCAGCCCCTCGGACCAGGCGGCCAGCATCGCCGCGGCGGTGAGCTGGGTGTCGGACTCGCCGATGCGGGAGATGTCGATGCACACCGCCGGGGCGTCCGGGTCGATCCGGGTGGAGGTGGTCGAGCCGAAGGTGTCGCCCAACGCCCCGTCGAGGATGCCCAGCAGCGACCGGTGCAGCGGGTCCACCGCGTCGCGGTAGCGGCTCTCCTGGCCCCGGTCCAGGGTCACCGCGCGGACCCGGTCCGGCCCCTCCGCCAGCACCCGCAACAGATCCGGCAGCAACGGGGCCCGGCCCTGCGGGGTGTGTTCGCGCAGGTGCCGCAGGCAGGCCGAGAGCACCGACTGTTCGTGGTCGTCCAGGGCTCGGCCGCGCACGATGGTCAGCAGCGCCGCCACCATGTTCAGCACCCGGCCGTGCGTCTCGGCGGCCAGCGCCCGGCCGGCCCGGCCGCCGATGCGCTCGGCGGCCAGCCCCATCGCCCCCGGGTCCAGCACGTTGATCCCGCCGACGCCGCGCCCGATCGGGATCACCTGCCCGCCGAGGGCGCGGACCGTGTCCGCGTAGTCCGGCTTGAGGTCGCCGAGGACCAGCGGCACCACGCCGGTCGCCGCCAGGCCCACCGCCATCCGGTTGATCAGGGTCGACTTGCCCAGGCCGGGCATGCCCAGCATGAACAGCGACGGGTTGGAGATGTAGCGGGCCCGGGTGAACCAGGAGATCGGATCACCGCAGACCGTGGCGCCGGTGTAGAGGTGCTGGCCCAGCGGCACCCCGGACATCGGCGCCCCCGAGCCGGCCGAGAACGGCCACAGACCGCACGCCTGCACCGTGGTGGCCCGCCACATGGTGGGCGCGTCGAGGTAGCCGACCCGGCCACCGCCGGGACCCTCCCACCCCCGCGCCGAGGCGGGCAGCTCCCGACGGGGCCGGGGCGGCCGGGTGTTCTTCGGCGGTACGGGGGCCCCGTCGTCCGGGTCGCCGACCAGCCCGGTCAGCGCGGTCCGCGCCCCCGAGGTCCCGGCCGGCCAGCCCGCCCCGAGCCCGTCCGCGCGGACGACCGGTGCGCCGCTCACATCGCCTCCTGGAGTTCGTGTGGCAGCACGGTCTGCTCCCACGGAAGGATTCCGGCCGGCAGGGTGCAGGTGAACGCCGCCGCCTGCATCCGGTGGGCCGGCCGCATCGCGATGCGGGTCGCCCCGGTCATGTTGCGGACCAGCACCGACGCGTCGTCGAGCTGGGACCGGTCGTCGACGGTGACGGTGAGCATCAGTGAGAACTCGACCAGACCCGCCCCGGTGGCCTCCTCGGCGGCGGCCTGCTCGGCGGCGCGGACCTCGGCGGCGGCCCGCGCCTGCACCATGCCCCGCCCCGAGGTGGCCATGAACTGCGCCGTCCGCCGGTCGGCCTCGACGATCCGGGCCGAGGTCGCCGGGTCGATCGGCCGGTAGAGCAGCGCCACCCGCTTACGGCGGGTCCCGGCGGACGCGTCGAGCATGGTGCGCAGCACACTGGAGCGCACCGTCCCCCGGGGAGCCAGGGTGAGCAGCCAGGTCCGGGACACCCCGGAGTCGTGCTGGTAGGCGTCCACCGACTCGACCGCCGCGACCGGCCCGCAGTCGGCCCACTCCAGCCCGGTCTGCCCGTGCTCGGCCCGGACGCTGAGCACCTCGGCGGCGCAGGCCGGGTCGTACGCCACCCGGACCACCTCGGCGATCTGCTCGGCCGACAGCGGCTCGGCGACACCCCCACCGGCCCCGATCAGCCCGGTCAGCAGGCTCGGCACCCGGATGGCCAGGTCGGTGACCACGTCCTGCGGGTCCCGTCGCGGCCCGCCCACCGGCGCGTAGGTGAGGGTGATGTACGAGTTCATCTCCGACGACGCCGACGGGTAGTCCTCGACCACCTCCTCCAGCACCGCGCGCGCGGCGGCGGGAGCGGCGGCGTCCAGCCGGGGCAGCACCTCCGCCGCGAGCCGGGTGCCCGGGTCCGGGGCGGTCTCCACCACCACCGACGCCCCCCGCAGCCCCGGCTCGTGGGCGAGCCGGGACAGCCACTCCCCCCACAGCGACACCCACGTGTCGACCTGCTCCGGGTCGACGAGCGACCCGCCGTCGGGTTCGCACCGCAGCACGATCGTGTAGAGGTTGCGGCTCTTGTGGTGCAGCACCCCGAACGGTCTGTCGTAGGCGTCCCGACCCTCCCGGGCGAGCACCCCGCTGAGCAGGCCGGGCGGCGGGAACCGGCCACCCGGTCGCGCCGAGAGCGGCCCGGAGACGTACAGGTGCTCGCGCCGGGACACCCGACGCGACCAGCCGATCCGCAACGTCAGGAGCTGGTACATGTTGCGGCCGTCCTGGGTGCGTACGGCCATCGGCAGCAGCGCCACCACCAGCGGCACGCCGACCACGAACGCCGCCTGCAGCGACGCCAGCGAGGCCAGCAGCACCAGCACCAGCCCGCCGAACACCCCGACCGTGCCGACCAGGCCGAGCGGGCCCAGCCCGGCCCGGCGCGGCCGACGCCAGTTGCCGTACGTCGGTTCGATGACGGCTTCGGTCGTCATTGCCTCCCCCTCGTCTCACCCGGGCGACGGCCGCCCGGCCGTCGCCCCGCGCTGTCAGTTGTGGCCGGCGTCGCCGTCCGCGCCCGACACGGTGCCGGCCGCCATGCTCCGGCCGGCGCGGGCCGCCCGGTGCGCCCCGTCGATCGCCGCCCCGACCGGCCCGGCCAGCCGGGCGGCGGAACCCGCGGCCGACGCGGAGCCGCCCGCGTTACGGCCGGTGCGGCCCTCGCTGCCGGCCGGTCCCTGCCGGCCGGTGTCGCCCCGACTGCCCTGCGGCCCGCGAGCCCCGGACGGCGCTCCCCCGCCCCCGCCGCCGGAGGACAGGGCGGACCCGGCGACCCGTTTCGCGCCGGAGGCGACCATGCCGCCCGCGGCCGAGACGGCGGTGCCGGTCGGGTCGCCGGTGCCCAGCGCCGCCGTGGCCGGCACCACGATCTTGAGCAGCGCCGGCAGGGCGATCGCCGACAGCAGCAGCACGCCGATGCCGGCGATGCGGATGTGCGAGGAGTTCTGGGTCCGGCTGCCGACGGCGAGCATCTCCGCGCCGGAGAACATGATCAGGCCGACGGCGGGCTTGTAGAGCAGCCAGGCCACCGTCCAGCCGATGTGCTTGCGCCACCAGCCGGCACCCCAGTTCGTCATCGACGCGGCGGCCGCCAGCGGCAGCGTGCCGAGCATGATGGTCATCACGCCCAGCCGCAGGTAGAGCATCAGTACGTGCACGATGGCGGCGATCAGCAGCAGGAAGGCCAGCACCAGCAGCAGGAACGACTCGATGGAGGAGCCGTTGTCCACGCACGGCACCCCCATGATCACCTGCATGGCCGCCGACTTGAGCAGGTGGTCGGAGAAGCCGTCGGAGAGGCTGGCCGCCCGGCCCACCACCCACGAACCGGCCCCGGCGACCAGGATGACCCGCAGGAAGCCCTGCAGGGCGGTCCGTCCGGCGGTGCCCTTGCGTTCCATCGCCATCCGGGCGGCGGCGAACAGCACCGACCCGATCGCCAGGTACGTCACGACCCACTCGATCTGGTCGCTGATCAGGCTCGGTACGTCGTCCGGACCGCCCTCGGTCGTGGTGCCCAGCGTCGGCACCGAGGCGCTCAACTCGGCGAAGATCGAGATCGCGGCGGCCAGCATCAGGTTGGCGATCATCCGGACCAGGGTGCCGATCGGGTCACCCAGGAACGAGAAGAAGCCGGTGATGATGTCGAGGGGACTGGGAGGTGAACACCCGCCCATCTACTTCCTCCAGAGTGTGTAGCCGGCGCTGCCGGTGACCGTGCCGAGCGACGCGTGCACCACGCCGGCCCGCGACGGCGCGACCTTCCAGTCACCGGCGTCCCAGCGCAGCTCGACCAGGGTCGCCACGTAGCCCCCGGCGCCGGTCTTGACCAGCAGCTGCACCCGGGCGGCGTCGGCCGCGTACCGGACCAGGGCGAAGCCCGCGTAGCTGCCGCCGCCACGGCTGGTGACCACCCCGGCGGCGGCCTCCAGCCGGGCCACCAGCACGTCGCGGCCCGGCCCCGGCAGCACCTGCCGGTCGGCCACGGCCCGCCAGGCGGGCCCGGCCAACTGGGTGGGCACGGCGTGCGCCGCCAGCACCCCACCGATGGGGGTGTGCGCGAAACACCCCAGCACCCCGTCGGCGGTGCGCGACGGTCCCTGCGTCGCGGAGACCGGCACCCGGTCGCCGCCGTCGAGGGTCCGCCACGCCACGTCGTCAGGCGGCACCGCCGTCCCGGCCGCCACCACCGGTCGGGACGGACACTGTGCCACCTGTGCGTCGGCGGCGGTCCGGACCACCGGGTCGACCTCCGGCTGCCGGGTCGCCCCGGACACCCAGACCCCCGCCGCCAGCAACGCCATGCCGGCGAGGAACGCGACGG
>NZ_JBMDWU010000066.1:0-12416 GCF_048594385.1 Micromonospora sp.
GCTCCACGGCCCGGACGCGGTCTCACCCCGGTGGGCCGGCGCCCCCCCCCGGGGGGGCGGGTTCCCCGGCCCCGGCCGCCCGCCCCGGCGACCACCATCGGTCGCCGGGCGAGGTGACCGTGGACGCCGGTCAGTCGTCACGCTGGCGGCCCGACCGGCCGGTGGTGCGGGCGACCACGACGGCGGCGGCGAGGCTGAGCGCGGCGGCACCCAGTTGCAACAGGCCGTCGAGCAGATCGACGAGGTCGACGAGAGAGGGGTGATCCACTGTGGCCTCCGGGGGTAGGTATCCCCCGCCGTCCGCGTGCTGCGGAGGCGGCCCCCCGGGCCCGGCGGTGACAACCGCGGGCGCCACCGGAATTATGGCACGGCGGTCCGAACGCCGTCACCCGGCGACCACTGCGCGTCGCACCCGGCCGGACCGGCGCGTGCCGGCCGGACCGGGCACCCGCCGGCCGGCGCGGGGTCAGAGCTGGCCGGGGTAGAACCCGTACCGGGCCAGGGGTTCGACGATGTTGCGTTCCTCGTAGGACAGGTGGGACAGCAGGGTGTCGGTGAGCACGTCCACCGCCTGCTGCAGGCCGGTGAGCCGCCCCGGGTCCCCGATCAGCGCGACCAGGGCCCGGTCGACGCCCTCGACGACCTCGTGGATGACGACGTGTTCCTGCTCCAGCCGGTCGATCACCGGGACCAGCCCCGGATCGGCCCGTCGCAGGTGCGGGAAGATCGCGTCGTCCTCCAACCCGTGGTGCTGGGTCACGAGTGTGCAGTAGGCGGCGCAGTACGCCCCCAACGTCCAGTTGTTCTGCCGCAGGGTCATCCGGTTGAGCACGCCCCGGGCGTCGCCGGCGGAGACCGCCCCCCGGCGGACCTGGTCGAGCAGGTCGCGGATCTCGCCCAGTTCCCGACGCAGGTGGTCGTGCACGTCGACCAGGTGCCCACCGACGGCCTGGGCCTGCGGGGAGTAGACGTGCCCGGTCGGGGCGGGCGGGGCGACCGGACGGGTCGACTCGTCCCAGAGCCGGTGGTCGCTGTGCCGTACCTGCGGTGCGGGGGTGGGGGTGACCGCGAGTCCCGCGACACTACCGACCCGGAGGGTCTCCCGCCGCTCCTGCGCCGCTCCCGCCGTACCGGTCGGCTCCGTCGTGTCCCCCGCCGGCCCGGTCAGCTCCCCCGGCGGCGGGGCGGCGGGGGCGGTCGAGCCGGCCCGTTCGGCGGCGACCAGTTCACGGACGCCCGGGGCGACCTCCTGGGCGAAGAGCTGGATGCTGGCGGGGTCGTCGGTGCCGAGGACGAACCCGGAGGTGCCGTGCTCCAGCACCAGGTCGGTCAGCTCCCGCACCCACTGCCGGGGCGGGCCGTCGAGGAAGCCCGCACCGGTACCGGTGAACCGGCCGGAGACGTTCAGCAACCGCCGCACCTCGGCGGGGTCCCGCCCGGCCGCCGCCGCGCCCTCGTCGACGAGCGCGTTGAGCCCGGCCAGGTCCGCCGGCCCGTTCGGCAGGTACGCGAGCGACGGCAGCCAGCCGTCCGCCGTCCGTCCCACCAACCGCAGCAACCTCGGCTTGTACGCCCCGACCCAGATCCCCACCGGATGTGCCGGGGCGGGGCCGCGTTTCGCGCCGACCACCCGGTAGTGCTCACCGTCGACGCGTACCCCGCCGCGCCGGTCGGCCGCCCACACCTCCCGGATGATCCGGATCGCCTCGTCGAGGGCGTCCACCGCCTGCCCGGGGGTGAGCCGTCGACCGCCGTTGGCCTCGATGGCGTCCCAGAACGCGCCGGTGCCGAGGCCGAGTTCGACCCGGCCGCCGCTGAGCAGGTCGAGGCTGGCGACGCTGCGGGCCAGCACCACCGGCTGCCGCAGCGGCAGGTTGAGCACGTTGCCGGCCAGCCTGATCCGGCTGGTCGCCGCCGCCAGGTAGGACATCAGCGTCCAGGTGTCGAGGAAACCCGGCTGGTAGGGGTGGTCCTGGAAGGTGACGAGATCCAGGCCGGCCTGCTCGCAGAGCCGGGCGCGGGCGACGACCTGCTCGGGCTGCCGGGCGTCGGGGGTGAGGAAGCCGCCGAACAGCAGCTCGTGTCCGTAGTCGGTCATGACGCTGCCGTCACCTGGTCCCCTCGTCGCGTTCCCGGCGTCGCCCCGGCGGCCCGGCAGGGTGGGCGACCGGCCCACCGTAGCGCTGACCTGCGCCGACCCGCCGGGCGGTCGCGGGTTTCGGGTCGCCCGGGGCGGTGCCGGTGCGATCACACGTCGACGGTGAGGTGCACGGCCACCGGGACGACCACGAGTGGCACATCTTGCGGCCGCTTGCGAGGCTAGGAGCCGTGTATGACTACGACCTGTTGGTGCTGGGCTCCGGGCCCAGCGGTCAGAAGGCGGCGATCGCCGCCGCGAAGCTCGGTAGGCGGGTCGGCATCGTGGACCGCCGCGACATGATCGGTGGGGTGTGCATCAACACCGGCACCGTCCCCTCCAAGACGCTGCGGGAGGCCGTGCTCTACCTCACCGGCCTGAGCCAGCGGGATCTGTACGGCAGCAGCTACCGGGTCAAGGAGGAGATCACCGTCGGTGATCTGGCCGCCCGGACGCAGCACGTGATCAGCCGGCAGACCGACGTCATCCGCAACCAGCTCGCCCGCAACCGGGTCGCGTTGATCACCGGCACCGGTCGGTTCGCCGACCCGCACTCGATCTGGGTGGACGGCGGCTCCGGGCACGAGTCGAAGATCACCTTCGACAAGATCGTCATCGCCGCCGGCACCCGCCCGGCCCGGCCGGACAGCGTCGACTTCGACGACCGGACGATCGTCGACTCCGACGGGGTGATCAACCTCCAGGCCGTGCCGCGCAGCATGGTGGTGGTCGGCGCGGGCGTGATCGGCATGGAGTACGCGTCCATGTTCGCCGCGCTCGGCACGAAGGTGACCGTGGTGGAACGCCGCGACGGGATGCTCGACTTCTGCGACGAGGAGATCATCGAGTCGCTCAAGTACCACCTGCGCGACCTGTCGGTGACGTTCCGCTTCGGCGAGGAGGTCGCGGCGGTCGAGAAGCACGAGACGGCTGCGCTGTGCGTCCTCAAGAGCGGCAAGAAGATCGTCGCGGACACGGTCATGTACTCGGCCGGCCGGCAGGGGCAGACCGACGACCTGGCCCTCGACGCGGCCGGGCTGGAGGCCGACCGGCGCGGCCGGATCGCGGTGGACGAGCACTACCGCACCAGCGTCGAGCACATCTACGCGGTCGGTGACGTGATCGGCTTCCCGGCGCTGGCGTCCACGTCGATGGAGCAGGGCCGGATGGCGGCGCTGCACGCCTGCGGGGAGCCGGTGCGCGAACTCCAGGAGCTGCAGCCCATCGGGATCTACACGATCCCGGAGATCAGCTTCGTCGGCAAGACCGAGGAGGAGCTGACCAACAGCGCCACCCCGTTCGAGGTCGGCGTCGCCCGCTACCGCGAGCTGGCCCGGGGACAGATCGTCGGCGACTCGTACGGCATGTTGAAGCTGCTCGTGTCGCCGCAGGACGGCCGGCTGCTCGGGGTGCACGTGTTCGGCACCGGCGCGACCGAGATCGTCCACATCGGGCAGACGGTGATGGGCTGCGGCGGCACGGTCGACTACCTGATCGACACGGTCTTCAACTACCCGACCCTGTCCGAGGCGTACAAGGTCGCCGCGTTGGACGCGTCCAACAAGATCCGCAACATCACCCGGATCGAGGGGTGAGCCACGGTCACCGGCCGGGTACGCGAGGTGGCCGACGGTCGTCGACGCCACTACCCTCGACGGGTAGCCAACCGCCGATCGACAGGGCCCGCCGCGTGATGCCGAGAAGTCCCACCGTGGACGGGCAGTCGCCGGGTGACAGCCGCCGCCGGAGCCTCGGGGCGCTGCTGCGGCGGGTGCATCTCGGCGGCCCGGTGTCGCGGGCCGGGCTGGCCGAGTGGCTGGGCGTCAACCGCAGCACGGTCCTGGCGCTCACCACGGACCTGGTCGCGGCCGGCCTGGTACGGGAGGACTTCCCCGAGCTGACCGGGCGGGCCGGCCGGCCGTCCCTGGTGGTCCGGCCGGCCGCCGACCGGGTGTACGTGCTCGCCTTCGACATCGCGGTGGACCGGCTGGTCGCGGCCCGGGTGGGGCTGGGCGGGGCGATCCAGGACCGCCGCGAGGCGCACCGGGCCCGCGCGGGCGCCGACCTGGACACCGTCGTACGGGTGCTAGCCGACCTCGGGCGGCAGTTGCACGCCACGGCGACGTCGGGGGCGACCTGCGTCGGGATCGGCGCGTCGTACTGCGGGATGATCCGGCCGCGCGACGGGATGGTGCGCTTCGGGCCGGACATGGGCTGGGTGGACCAGGCGTTCGGCGCGGAGCTGGCCCACCGGCTCGATCTCGGGCTGCCGGTCCTGGTCGGCAACGAGGCCCACCTGGGCGCGGTGGCCGAGCACCAGCGCGGGGTGGGCGTCGGGGTGGACAACCTGGTCTACCTGCACGGCGACGTCGGGGTCGGCGGCGGGATCATCGTCGGTGGCGACCTGCTCGGCGGCGACGGCGGGTACGGCTCCGAGGTCGGTCACATGCTGGTCAACCCGTACGACGGCAGACCGTGCGGGTGTGGTTCGCGCGGCTGCCTGGAGGCGGAGGTCGGCGAGCGGGCGCTGCTCGACGCGGCGGGTCGGCCCGCCGACCGGATCGGCCGGGGCGCGGTCCGGGAGGTGGTCGACGCGGCGGACCGCGGCGACCCGGCAGCCCGGGAGGCGTTGCGGACCGTCGGCGACTGGCTCGGCATCGGGGTGGCGAACGTGATCAACCTGTTCAACCCCGGCATGGTGATCTTCGGCGGAATGCTCCGGGAGGTGTACCGGGGATCGGCGGCGCACGTACGGGAGCGGATCGCCGTCAACGTCCTGCCGGTCTCGCGTACCCGGGCGCAGCTGCGGGTGTCCGCACTCGGTGACGACGCCACCCTGGTCGGCGCGGCGGAGCTCGGCTTCACCCGGCTGCTCGCCGACCCGTTGGGGACGCCGGTCGGCTGAGCGGCCGACCGAAAACCGGTTGGCGGAAGCGGTCCGGTGGGCCAGGCTGACGGGCATGACGTACTGACGGACACCCCCGCACCCCGCACGCCCGTGCCGCGCCGCCGCACGCCGTGGCGTCGCCACGAGCCATCGTGCCGCCGGCTGCCATCGTGCCGCCGCGTGCCGTCCGTCGTTCCCGTCACCCGAAACGAGCGTCCGTGTCCCCACAGCGTTCCCTGCCGTCCCCGTCGCCGGCCACGGCCACGGCCACCGTCACCGTCTTCGCCTCCCCCGAGAGCTGGATCGAGTCCGACGCCGTCCGGCAGTGCCACCAGGTGGCCGCCCTCGACGGCATGCGGCACGTCGCCGCCATGCCCGACCTGCACCCGGGCATGGGCGCCCCGATCGGCGCGGCGATGGCCTCGACCGTGCTCTACCCGCACCTGGTGGGCTCCGACATCGGGTGCGGCATCGCCGTCTTCCCGATCGGCCTCAAGCGGGCCGTACCCGAACGGATCGCCGCCCGGTTCCCGGACCTGGACCGGTCGCCGGACCCCGACGACCCGGCCTGGGCCGTCGCGCCCGGCGGGCCACCCGCCGGTCACGTCGAGGGGCTCGGCACGGTCGGACGGGGTAACCACTTCGTCGAACTGGCCCGGATCGACACCGTCCTCGCGGCGGACCACGCGGACCGGCTCGGGCTCGCCGCCGGGGACCTCGTGCTCATCGTGCACAGCGGGTCGCGGGGCCTGGGCGAGCGGATCCTGCGGGCACACACCGGGGCGCACGGCGCGGGGCCGGCCCCCGACCCGGCCGGCTACCTGGCCCGGCACGACGAGGCGGTCCGCTGGGGCGCGCTCAACCGGCGGATGCTGGCCGCCCGGGTCGCACACGCCCTGGGGGCCGCGCCCACCGAGCCGGTCGTCGACCAGTGCCACAACCTGGTCGAGGTCCGCGACGGCGAATACCTGCACCGCAAGGGGGCGGCCCCGGGCGACGGCCGGGACGTGCTGGTCGCCGGCACCCGGGGCACCCCGTCGTACCTCGTGGCCGGGCACGCCGGCCCGACGGCCAACCACTCCGTGGCCCACGGCGCGGGTCGCAAGATGTCCCGCGCCGACGCGCTGCGCCGGGGCCGGGCCAAGCACACCGTCGCGCAGTTGCGGCGTACGCCGGTGGGTTCGCTGGTGGTGTGCGGCGACCGGCAACTGCTGTTCGAGGAGGCGCCGACGGCCTACAAGCGCATCGAGCAGGTGGTCGCCGACCTCGTCGCGCACGACCTGGCCACCCCGGTCGCGAGCACCCTCCCGCTGGTCACCTACAAGACGCCCGACCCCGGGCCGACCCACCGGGACGGGCGTCGGCGGGGTCGGGAATGAGCGTCCACCTGCTCCTGTCCGCCGGGCGCGGCCCCCAGGAGTGCGCCTGGGCGGTGGCCCGGCTGCTGGACCGGTTGACTGCCGACGCCGCCCGGCACCGGGTGGACAGCCACCGGGTCGAGTCCGTCGCCGGCGACCGACCGGGCACCAACCGGTCGGTCGTGGTCCGGCTCGACGGGCCCGACGTTGCGCCGTTCGCCGCCGGGTGGACGGGCACCCTGTGCTGGCAGGCGCCCAGCCCGTACCGGCCGACGACCGGCCGGAAGAACTGGTACGTCACCGCCCGACCGTGCCGGGTGGACACCCCGACCACGGCGTTCGTCGAGGCCGACGTGCATGTCGTCGCCTGCCGGACCGGTGGACCGGGGGGTCAGCACCGGAACAAGGTGAGCACGGCGGCGCGGGCGACCCACCGTCCCTCCGGCACCGTCGTCGTGGTCGACACCGAACGGCAGTTCGGTCTCAACCGCGCCGCCGCCCTGCGGTTGCTGCGGCAGCGCCTCGCCGAGGACGACGCGCGTGCCGGCCGCGCCGTCACCGCCGCCCGCCGACGCCTGCACGACGAACTCGTCCGGGGCGACGCCGTGCGGGTCGAACGTCCCCAGCCGCCCGGCGCGACCGGCACCCGGGTCAGGAGCCGTCGCGCAGGTCGGTCAGCCGGTCGCGGGTGAAGCGGAGGTCGTCGAAGACGACCCGGCAGCCGTCGCCGGTGGGTGACTGCGCCTCCAAGCCGATCGTGGCGGCGGTGGCCGCGCCGTCGATGCCGAAGTACCTGACCATCCGCCAGGTCCGTCCGTCGACCGAGGCGTGGTACGCGAACGCGTGGTCGATCCGGGAGACCCGGAGCCAGACCGTGCGGGCGTCGACGACGAAGGCGTTGGCGTCGTCGGCGACGCCCCGGGCGACCCCCGAGACGATCATCGGTTCGCCGTCGGGAGAGAGTTCGAAGCAGAGCTTGCCCCAGTGCCGCTCGTCGACCCAGAGCAGCAGCACCCCGGCGTCGTAGGTGGCCGCGAAGTCCACGGTGACCCGGGCGCTGAACTGGAAGTCGCCGTCCGGGGGCGGGCCGAGCAGGGTCGCCGCGTCGAGCGTCGACCCGGCGGCCGGATCGCCCGCGGCCGGGTCGATGAAGATGTCGCTGCGCGGGGCCGCCGACCCGGTCACCACGCCGTCCGCCTCGGCGATCGTCCACGCCGCCTCGGGCGACGGCGACAGGGCGAACGGCAGACCCGGGACGTTCCAGGTGGTGGTCATGGCGTCCATTATCTGCCGGGGCCCCAGCGCGCGTCGCCCCGGTGGCCCTCCGGGTGACGGGCCGCGACCGGGGACAGCGGGACCGGCGGGCGCCGACGGCCGGCTCCCCCACCGGGCCGGTACGCACCGTTGTCGGTCGGGCCGCCTAGGGTGAGGGCATGGCGGAACGAGGTCTGACCCTGATGGCGGTGCACGCGCACCCCGACGACGAGGCGACGAGCACCGGTGGCGTGTTGGCCCGGTATGCGGCGGAGGGCATCACGACGGTGCTGGTGACCTGCACCGACGGTGGTTGCGGTGACGGCCCCGGCGGGGTCAAGCCGGGCGACCCGGGGCACGACCCGGCCGCCGTGGTGGCGATGCGTCAGGCCGAGCTGGAGGCCAGCTGCGCGGCGTTGAAGGTCAGTCACCTGGAGACGCTCGGTTACGCCGACTCCGGCATGATGGGCTGGTCGACCAACGACCTGCCCGGAGCGTTCTGGAACACGCCGGTGACGGAGGCGGCGCAGCGGCTGGCGGAGCTGATCCGCCGGTACCGGCCGGACGTGGTGGTCACCTACGACGAGAACGGCTTCTACGGTCACCCGGACCACATCCAGGCCCATCGGATCACCATGGCCGCCGTCGAGATGACCGACGTCCCGGCGAAGGTCTACTGGACCACCGTGCCGCACACGGCGTTCGCGGAGTTCGGCCGGGTGATGAAGGAGCTGGGCGTCGAGTGGGCCGAGCCGGAGGAGACGCCGGGAGCGGACGGGCCGGGCCCGCAGCTCGGCCTGCCCGACGACGAGATCACCACCTGGGTGGACACCAGCAGCTACGGCGCGCAGAAGTTCGACGCGCTGGCCGCCCACGCCAGCCAGACCGAGAACATCTTCTTTCTGCGGATGGGCCGGGACCGGTTCGTCGAGCTGATGGGCCGGGAGACCTTCGTCCGGGTCCGCGACACCACCGGGGCGGCCCTGCCGGAGGACGACCTGTTCGCCGGTCTGCGCTGACCGGTCCGGCGAATGTTGCCGGGGTGTTCCAGCCGTAACCGGGACGGAACACCCCGGCGGTCATCGCCTTGGACAGATGGACAACTCGGTATGGTTATCCATCGACATCCATCTTCACAGACTCTCCACGGCCGACGATGATCGCGTCATCGAAAGATGCGAAAGCATCTCGGATCGGGGAGGTCAGTTTGAGATCAGCCCTAGCGCTGGCCGGCGTCACCATGCTGGTCGGCAGTGGTCTCGTGGTCACCACCACGAGCGCGTCCGCCGCTCCGCCCGCCGCCTCGGGACCATCGCTGGTCGCCGCCGCCGACACCGCGCTCAAGGAGCACTCCCGCGACGTCAGGTCGTCGGCGAAGGACCGCTACGCCGTGCACAGCAGCAGGCGCGACGCCCAGGGCCGGGGCGCGGTCCGCTACACCCGCACCTACGACGGGCTCCGCGTCTACGGCGGGGACGTCGTCATCCGCACCGGGGCCGACGGTGACTACGCCGGCAGCTCGGTCGGCCTGGCCGCGCCGCTGAGCCTCGCCACCACCCCGAAGGTCAGCGCCGCCAAGGCCAGCAAGGCGGCGACCACCGCGTTCTCCGGGCGGATCACCGGCACCGGCGCGGCGGAGCTGTTCGTCGACGCCAGCAGCGGCACCGGCCGGCTGGCCTGGGAGACGGTGGTCACCGGCTGGGCGCCCGACGGGCAGACCCCCTCGAAGCTGCACGTCATCAGCGACGCGATCACCGGTGCCCGGATCGGCTCCTACGACGAGATCGAGTCCGTCGTCGGCACCGGCAACAGCATCTACGCCGGACCGGTCGCGATCGACACCACCCAGTCCGGGGCCACGTACAGCATGATCGACCCGACCCGGGGCAACGGCCGTACCTGCGACATGAACAACGGCACGTCGACCTGCACCACCTTCACCGACGCCGACAACGTGTGGGGCACCGGCGCGGCCTCGAACCGGCAGTCCGCCGCCGTCGACGCCCACTTCGGCGCGGCGACGACCTTCGACTACTTCACCGAGGTGCACGGGCGCAACGGCATCTTCGGCAACGGCACCGGCGTGCCGAGCCGGGTGCACTACGGCAACGCGTACGTCAACGCCTTCTGGGACGGCGCGCAGATGACCTACGGCGACGGCGCGGGCAACGCCAAGCCGCTTGTCGCCCTCGACGTCGCCGGCCACGAGATGTCCCACGGCGTCACCGAGAACGTGGTCCCCGGCGGCCTGACCTACTCCGGCGAGTCCGGCGGCCTGAACGAGGCCACCAGCGACATCTTCGGCAACATGGTGGAGTTCTACGCGAACACCCCGGTCGACCCCGGCGACTACGAGGTCGGCGAGAAGATCGACATCCGGGGCACCGGCGCGCCGCTGCGCTACATGTACAACCCGACGCTTGACGGTTCGTCGCACGGCTGCTGGTCGACCAGCACCAACAGCCTCGACGTGCACTACTCCTCGGGCGTGGCCAACCACTTCTTCTTCAACCTGGCCGAGGGCTCCGGTGTCACCCCGTACGGCACCTCGCCGCTGTGCGGGTCGGCCCCGCCGGTGACCGGGATCGGCCGGGAGAAGGCGGAGAAGATCTGGTTCCGGGCGCTGGACGCGTACTTCGTGTCGAACACCCGCTACGTGAACACCGCCCAGCCGACCAACACCGCGCGGATGCACACCCTGTCGGCCGCCACCGACCTGTACGGCCTGTGCAGCACCGAGTACAAGGCCGTGATGGCCGCCTGGACCGCGGTGAACGTCACCGGCACCGAGTCGTGCGCCGCCAACGACTTCACCGTCGCGGTCGCCCCGGCGACGGTGACCGTCGACCCGGGCACCTCGGCCACCGCAACGGTCTCCACCACGGTCATCCGGGGCACCGCCGAGACGGTCACCTTCTCGACCGGCCCGCTGCCGGCCGGGGTGAGCGTGTCGTTCTCCCCCGCGTCGGTGACCGCCGGCGGGTCGACCACCGTCACGGTCACCGCCACCGCCACCGCCGGCAGCGGCACGGTACCGATCACGGTGGTGGGCACCGCCCCCTCGGTGGCCCGCACGACCACGCTGAACGTGACGGTGAACGGGCTGCCGGGCTGCTCCGGCAGCAACGGCACCGACGTGCCGATCGCCGACAACTCGACGGTGGAGAGCACCATCGTGATCAGCGGCTGCGCGGCGACCCCGTCGACCACGAGCAAGGTCGAGGTGCACATCGTGCACACCTACATCGGTGACCTCGTGGTCAGTCTGATCGCCCCGGACGGCAGCGTGTACACGCTGCAGAGCCGTTCCGGGGGCAGCACCGACAACATCGACCAGACGTACACCGTGAACCTCTCCTCGGAGGTGGCGAACGGCGCCTGGCGGCTGCGGGTGCAGGACGCGGCGACCCTGGACACCGGTTACCTCAACAGTTGGAGCCTGAACCTCTGACGCGTCGGTGACGCAGGCGGGCCATCCGGGTCTCCCGGGTGGCCCGCTCACACGTCGGTGACCCGACCCCACCCCGGTATAGTCATGCCTGTCTATTGGTGTCGCCGTCCCGACGCCCCCAGGTCACCCACCACCCCACCACCGAGGAGGTCCGGATGACTCCGTACCGATCCCGCCTGCGGGCCTGGGCCGTCGCGTTCCTCGCGGCGGTCGCCCTGCCCGCCGCCCTGCTCGGCCCGCCGACGTCGGCGTCGGCCGCGAACACCCTGACCATGCTCGGCGCGGACGTCTCCTCCGTGCAGCGCAGCCTGGACCTCGGCGCGCGGTACTACGACGCCGCCGGCACCGCCCGCGACCCGCTCGACATCCTCAAGGGCATCGGCGTCAACTACGTCCGGCTGCGGGTCTGGAACAACCCGGCCAGCGGCTGGAACAACAAGGCCAAGGTGCTGGCGTACGCGAAGACGGTCAAGGCCAAGGGCCTCAAGCTCATGATCGACTTCCACTACTCCGACACCTGGGCCGACCCGGGCAAGCAGTACAAGCCGGCCGCCTGGGCCAACCACGGTATCGGCCAGCTCCAGAGCGACGTCTACAACTACACCTCCGACGTGTGCACCAGCCTGCGTAACCAGGGCACCACGCCGGACAGCGTGCAGATCGGCAACGAGATCAACGTCGGCATGCTGTGGAACGACGGCAAGGTCGTCAACAACGACTTCACCAACCTCAGCCTGCTGCTCAAGGCCGGTTACCAGGCCACCAAGGCGTGCAACGGCGGAACCCAGGTGATCATCCACACCGCGAACGCGGACAGCATGGACCACGCCCGCTGGTTCTACGACGGCATCCGGGCCAAGGGCGTGCAGTGGGACCTGACCGCGCTGTCGTACTACTGCATGTGGCACGGCACGCTGGCCAACCTCTACAACGTCATCACCGACGTCCGCACCCGGTACGGCAAGCCGGTGGTGCTCACCGAGACGGCGTACCCGTTCACCGCCGCGAACGCCGACAACGAGCCGAACGCGATCAACGGCACCGAACCCTGTGCGGGGCACCAGGCGAGCTGGACCGGCCAGGCCACCGAGTTCTCCTGGGTGCAGGACACCGCCCGCAACGCCGGCGCGATCGGCGTCTTCTACTGGGAGCCGACCTGGTACGCGGTGCCCGGCAACGGGTGGGACCCGGCGAACATCAACGGCACCGGCAACCAGTGGGACAACATGGCCGTCTTCAACTGGACCGGCCAGGTGAACCCGAGCATCCGCTGGCGGCCGTAGCGGCTTGCGTCCCGGTCGGGGGGGCCCCCGCGCGGGGGCGCCCGCC
>NZ_JBMDWU010000067.1:0-22718 GCF_048594385.1 Micromonospora sp.
TGCACGTCCACTCCGGTGGCGAACGAGTGGTTCGCCCAGCGCAGCGCCACCCGCACCGGCGCGGCCGGTGGCACCACCGCGGCCAGTCGGGCCGGCGCGGCCAGCCGCACCGAGGCCGGCGCGCTGTTCGACCAGGCCGAGCAGCCGGCCGCGTTCTCGGCCCGGACGCGGTAGTGGTAGGTCACGCCGGGGGTGATGCTGGCGTCGGTGTACCGGGTCGCGGTCGCCGCCACGGTGATGGTGGTCAGGCCGACGGTGAAACCGGCGTCGGTGGCCCGCTGGAGCAGGTGACCGGTGGCCGCCGGTCGGCTGCCGTTGCCCGTCCAGGCCAACGCGATCGCCGGCAGCGCGGTCGCCGAGCCGGGCACCGGGGTCGCGGTCAGCCCGGTCGGCGCGCGGGGCGACACCCGCAGCACCAGCGGCCGGCTCATCCCCAGGTCCCGCAGCCCCGCCGCGCCGCTTACCCAGCGGAACTCCCAGCCCAGGTTGACCTGTTGGTTGACCACGATCGCCGGCCGGCCGTCGCAGGGGCTGACCGGGGTGGCGTCGAGGCGTACCCCGGCGGGTCGGGTCGGGTCGAGCAACCGCAGGCTGTCGGCGACCTTGAACGGCAGCGGCGGCACCTCGGGACGCAGCGCCACCACCACGTCCTCGGCCGGGTTGACCCGGACGGTCTGCTTCCAGCCCCGTTCCCCGCCGTCGGGGGCGCGGACCGTGCCGTCCCCGCCGATCCGGTTGACCACCTGCACGTCGCAGCCGTCGAAGCGGACCGGGTGGGTCTGCCGACCGGTCCCGCTGATCCGCCACACCTGGATGCCGTCGGCCGGGTCGGCCGGCCCGACCGTCGGGTCGGCGGCGACGAGGATCTCGGTCGCCGGGTCGGTCGGGCCGAGCGGCAGGGTCACCGGACCCAGCGGGCCGGCACCCGGATGGGGTACACCGAGCCGGCCGGCCCACCGCCCGTACTCCGGCTCGAAGACGGTCCCCACGGTCTTGACCTGGATCGGGAGGGTGACCGGCGCGGTGCCGCCCGGCGGGGTGAAGGTGAGCGAGGTGGCCTGCGCCGAGGCGACCGTCGCCCGCCCGGTGGTGGTGCCGAACGCCGGGTCGTACACCGGGTGCGGCACCACCGGCGGTCGCTGGCTGGCGGCGTACGCGGCGGGCAGTCGCTCGGCCAGCCGGTCCAGGTCGTACCGGCGGCCGGGGACGCCGGCCACCCGGAACTGGAGCACGGTACGGGTGTTCGGGCCGTACCCGGGCAGGGTGCCGGGGCCGCCGCCCTCGGCGCGGTGGTCCCCGGCGGCGGTGTGCCGGTCGTAGCGGGGGTCGAAGCCGGGCAGCGGGGCCGGACAGTCGTTGTAGAGCAGCACCGTCGCGCCGGGCGGCAGGGTGGAGAAGTCGACGATCACGTCGGCCCGTTCGCCGGGGGCGAGCAGCAGCGCGGCCGAGTCGACGTTGAGCACGGTCGGGTCGCGCCGGTCGTAGCGGTAGCCGACCGGCCGGTTGGGCAGCACCACCGGGGCGGGGAGCAGCCCGCACTCGTTGCCGATCTGGATCATGGATGGGCCGGCGGCGGCCGGATCGGGCACCCCGCCGTCGCGCCCGTCGGTGGGCCAGTCGGCCGGCCGGCCGGGGGCGCGGACCGCGTCCACCATCGGCACCTCACCGGCATCGGCGTCGGCGAGGCTCCCGTCGGGCCGCCACATCGGCCCGTCGGAGCGGGCCCGGTAGAGCTGCAGGTTGAGCGACCGGTCGGCGCAGCCGTTGACGATCCGGAACCGGTACGCCGTCGGCCGCACCCGCAGGTACGGGTAGGCGACCCCGTTGACCAGCATGGTGTCCCCGTACGCCTCGGGCACGGCGCTGGGGTGCGGCACCCCGGGGGCCTGTGGCGGCTCCTGCGGGGCGGCCACCGGGTCGTGGTGCGGGTTGTCCACCGGGCCGACCCGGGGTCCGTCCCCACCGTCGGTGCCGGGCAGCCACGGGCCGTAGTCCCAGCGGCCGGTGGGGTTGCGCCCGTGCTCCCGGTACGGGTCCTGCCGGGGTTGGTAGACGTGCGGGTGCCACAGGTTGCCCCGGGTGCCCCAGCGGTCCCGGTCCCAGGTGGGGTCCTCGGCGGCGAGCTGGGCGTCGTCGGGGACGAAGGTCCGGTCCTGGATCACCAGCGGGACCTGGTCGGCGGGGAGCACCCCGTCGGCGGTCAACTCCTCCTCGACCGGGTCGGTGAGCAGGTAGAGGGCGAACTGGCCGGACAGGACGGTCAGCCGGGACAGGCCGAGGGTGTTGTCGTGCAGGCACATCAGCCGGCCGCTCTGCGCGTTCGGGTAGTAGAGCGTGGTGGCACCCGCCCCGGGCGGCGGCATGTCCGGCACGTGGGTCAGGCCCGGCCCGGTCGGGTACGGGGTGATCTCGCCGGCCGGGGTCACCCACTGCCACGGGTTGCCGGCGCTGATCCACCCGGTGTGCGCGCCGGACAGGTGCGGCACGGCCCGGTTCTGCGGGTAGGGCGCCGGCCCCTCCAGCGGCCCCGTCCCGGCCCCCGGGATGCTGGTGTCGACAGGCAGGAAGAGGTCCCCGGCCGGGCCGGTGGGGAGCTGGTTGATGAACTTGATCCGGACCGGCCGACCCCGCCGCGCCATGATCAGCGGCCCGAGGTGGTAGGGCCGCTCGGGTGGGGCGACGGTGTTGTGGCCGTCCGGGTCGGTGCCCAGGTTGAGCTGGCGGTAGCCGCGCAGCCGGGTGGTGGGCAGGTCCCGGTGCAGCCGCTGGGTGTACTCGACCAGCCCGATCTCGTAGTAGTCGCAGCCCGGCCAGCTCACCGTGTCCGGGGTGGCGACCGGCAGGTGTCCGCCCAGTTCGGTGCGGCCCGCCGGGCCGGGCAGCGGCAGCGCGTCGACGAACTTGCGCAGGCCGGTGCCGGTGACCACCCGGCCCTGCGGGTCGCGTACGGGCAGCGGGCTGCCGGCGAAGTTGGGCACCGGGCCGAAGCAGTGCGGCACGGCGGCCGGGTCGAGGGTCGCCGGGGCGGGATCGGGTTCGCCGGTGCGGGCGGCCGGCACGGTCGGCCGGTCGGGCCGGTGGAGGCGGACGACCCGGGTCGTCCAGTGCGGTCGCAGTCTGCGGAACAGGGTCATGGCTCTCCCCGGGCACGGGGACCCGCCGCCCCCACCCCGGCGTGGTGGGCGGTCGCGTCCGATGGTGACGAACGGTGAGCACTCCACCGCAGCATGCGACGTCGGCGGCCGGATAGGAATTACCCATTCGTCCGTGTCTGCGGGTTGTCCCGTCAGACGGGAGGGGTTCTCGGGTCGGCCGGCGGTGGCGTCGGCTGGCAGGTCGGGCACCAGTAGGTGACCCGGTCACCCAGGTCCTCCTTGGCGATGGCGGTGCCGCAGCGGCGGCACGGCTGGGCCCGCCGCCCGTAGACGTAGCTGGTCTGGCCCCGGCGCAGCGAACCGGTGGTGCTCTGGGTCCACCGGCCCCGGTTGGCGGCGAGCAGCCGCTGGGCCAGGGCCACCGTGCCGGGCAGGTCGGGCACCGCGCCGACCGGCGTCCACGGGGAGATGCCGCGCAGGAACAGCAGCTCGCACTTGTAGAGGTTGCCCACCCCGGCCAGGTTGCGCTGGTCGAGCAGCGCCTCGCCGATGGTCACCGCAGGGGCGGCGGCCAGCCGGCGGACCGCCTCGGCCGGGTCCCAGTCCGCGCCGAGCAGGTCGGGGCCGAGATGCCCGAGCAGGCGCTCCTCCTCGGCGGTGGGCAGCAGGGCCAGTTCGTGCAGGTGGTAGCCGACCGCCACCGCCTGCGCGCTGCGCAGCACCGCCCGGATCAGGTGGGCCGGCCGGGCCGTCCAGCGTTCCCCCGGGGCGTACGCCCGCCAGACGCCGTCCATCCGCAGGTGGGAGTGGAGCGTCCAGGCGGTGGTCGACGTCACCGGGGCCGGTGCGGTCAGCCGCAGCAACAGGTGCTTGCCCCGGCTGGCCGACTCCGTCACCGTCCAGCCGGTCAGGTCGGTGGTGGCCAGTGCGGGCACCCGGAAGTCGCTGCCGGTGAGCCGGGCGCCGGCGAGGGCGCGGTGCAGGACGCGGGCGGTGTTCCAGACGGTGTCTCCCTCGGGCACCCCAGCATTCTCCCTCGTCCGAACAGAATTCGCATGTATCGCTATTTGTAGCGTGCTTCCTGTCGATCTACGAAAAAATGCACTATGAGGGGGTCTTGAGGAGAATATTATGGCCTTTGGCCCTTGTCGTCCCCGATCGTCCCTGTTGGTCGGTCTGCTGACCCTGACCCTGGCCGGTGGTCTCGTCCCGACCACCGCCACCGCCGCACCCCGTACCCCCGGCCACGCCGCCGCCCCGGCCGCACCCACCGCCGGGGAGCACTGGACCGTCGACCTCGCCGTGGCCGGCGGCGACGACGTCAACGTCCGCTTCGGCGCCGGCCTGCTGCGCCTCGCCGACCCGCACCCGACCCGGCGCACCCGACCCGCCGCCCTGGGCGCGCCGGTCGCCGAGGGCGTGCTGCTCGCCCCCGCGCGCACCCTCACCGGCCCGGCCAACCGGGTCCGCGTCGACCTCACCGCCCAGGCGGCCACCGGCGCCACCGTCGGCGTCCAGGTGCGCGGCTGGCGGGCCACCGGCTGGACCGAGTGGCGGGAGGCCGGCACCGGGCCGGCCGTCTTCGACCACCCGGTCACCCGGGTCCAGGCCCGGGTGCTGCTCACCACCCGCGACCCGCACGCCGCCGCATCGGTACGCGCGGTGCGGCTCACCGCCGACACCGCCACCACCGCCGCCCCGGCCCCCACCGCCGTACGCAGCTACCGGGTCTTCGCCACCCGGGAGGGCGAGGTCGGCGGGGTCACCGCCAACGGGCACACCATCGGAGCCCGGGACCACTTCGTCGCGCTGCCGTCCCGGCGTGGCCTGTCCCCGATCGGCACCGGCGACTACACCGTGCGGGTCTGCACCACCAGCGGCAGCCGCTGCGAGTACGCACCCGTCTGGGACGTCGGCCCGTGGAACACCCGCGACGACTACTGGAACCCCGCCGCCGTCCGGGAGAACTGGAAGGACCTGCCGCAGGGGCGCCCCGAGGCCCAGGCCGCCTACCAGTACGGCTACAACGGCGGCAAGGACCAGTTCGGGCGTACCGTGCTGAACCCCGCCGGCATCGACCTCGCCGACGGCACCTTCTGGGACGGCCTGCTGCTCACCGACAACGCCTGGGTCGACGTGACGTACCTGTGGACGGGCAGCGGACCGCGCGGCGTCATCGGCTCCGGGCCGCTCAACATCCGCACCGGCCCCGGCACCTCGTACCCGGTGCGGGGGCTCGCCGCCACCCACGCCAACGTGCCCATCCAGTGCTACGTCACCGGGCAGACGGTCGCCGGGACCTACCGGACCACCAACCGGTGGAACCGGCTGGCCGGTGGGCAGTACGTCAGCCACGCGTACGTGTCCACGGTGTACGGCGGCACCGTGTCCCGCTGCTGATCCGGTACGCCGCCCCCGCCCCCGACCGGCCGGGTCGGGGGCGGGCCTGGCTCAGGGCCGCTCGTCCGGGCGGGGCGGGCGGACCATGTCCTGGTAGCGGGGGTGGCTGGCGCCGTACACGGCGAAGTTCAGCCGGGCGTGGGTGAGGCTCAGGTCACCGTTGGGACCGCCCCGCACCACGTCGGCATCGGCGTCGCCCTGGCCGTCGTCGGTCCAGAAACAGACCGGACAGGTGCCCCCACCCGTCCGGGACGCACAACAGGGACAGCCCACCGGAACCCACACTTCACCCACCGCAGCAGCATTCCATACCGGACGCCCGACAGGGAGCGCAGCTCACCCTCCGGGGCGTCCCCGCACCGTCACCGTCGCACCGGGGGCGACCCCGAGCAGGTCCACCGCCCGACCGCCGTTGCGGGCCACCGCCACCAGGCCGGCGGAGTCGACGAGCACCACCAGGTCCCCGGCCGGCGCGTCCCCGAACGTCGCGCCCCGCACCGCCGGGTGGCCGTCGACCCGGACCGTTCCCGGCAACGCCGCCAGCAGGTCGGCCCCGGCGGCGAGCTGCACGTTGCCGAAGTGGTCCACGGTGAGCACCTCGGCGGTGAACCCGTCGGCCTCCCGACGCAGCACCGGCGCGGGCAGGGTCACCAGGCTGGCCGGATCGACAGGCGGGCCCGCGTCGGCCGGCGGGTCGCCGAGCGCCAGCCGGGCCGCCACCGGGGCGAACACGTCCCGGCCGTGGAAGGTGCCCGACACCTCCGCCGCCACCCACCCCGGCGAGGTCAACTCGACCGCCGCGGTGACCCCGCCCAACGCCTGCGCCGCCGCCGGCAGCAGCCCGTTGTCCGGCCCGACCAGCAGCCCGCCCGGTGTCACCAGCGCCACCCCGCGCCGGGCGGTGCCCACCCCCGGGTCCACCACCGCCACATGCACCCCGTACGGCAGGTACGGCACCGCCTGGGCGAGCACCGCCGCACCGCGCCGGACGTCCCCCGCCGGCACCAGGTGGGTCACGTCGATCACCCGGGCGGCCGGGGCGATCCGGCCGATCACCCCGTGGCAGACGGCGACGAACCCGTCGGTGAGCCCGTAGTCGGTGGTCAGCGAGATCCAGGGGGTCGGGGTCATGCCGGCAGGCTAGTGCGGTGACCGCCCTATCACTGACCGGACACCCCGACCGACCGACCGGCCGGTGCCGGGCGCGCACCCGGTTCGGCAGACTGCCGGGGTGACCAAACGCCTCCGCCTCCTGCCCGTGACCACCACCGTCCTGCTCGCGCTGGCCCTCGCCGGCTGCGGCGACGATCCCGGCGACGAACGGGACGGCGGGGCGTGGGCCGACGGCCGGTCGAAGGCCCCGGCCACCAGCGAGGCGGCTCCGGCCGAGGGCCCACCGAAGGCCGAGAAGTCGGGCAGCACCCCCCGGGAGAGCCCCTCCACCCCGCCGTTCGTGCTGCCGACCAAGAAGACCAGCGCCCCCGCCGCCCGCAAGGTGGTCGACGCGTTCAAGGCCGCCGGCCTCAAGGTGCCCGACCCGCGTGACCGTTCCAAGGACTGCGGCCCCAACGGTACGGGCGTCGGCTGCGCCCAACTGATGGTCACCGACGCCGTCTCGGTGTACGTCTTCCCCGACGAGGCGAGCGCCACCAACCAGACCGACGTGTGGGGGACCAAGGCGTACCGGGCCGGTGCGGTGGTGCTCAACTACCTGGGCACCCGGACCAGCGCCGCCGAGCAGAAGCGCTACAACGACGTCCTGGCGAAGCTCGGCTGACCCCGCCCGGCTCCGGCCGCCGCCGGTCGGGGTGACCCGGCCGGCGACGCGGGGTGGCCCGCCCGGTCAGCCGCGCAGCCGCAGGCCCCGGGGGGTGGCCCGGAAACCGGCGGCGGTGAGCGCGTCGTGCAGCGGCGAGGAGTGCACCGCCCCGCCGTCGGCGCGCTCCACCGACATCGCCCCCAACGCGCCGGAGTGCACCGCGTCGGCGAGCGCCTTGCCGGCGGCGGCCAGCGCGTCGGCGTCGTCGGTGAAGGAGAGGATCGTCCGGCCGCCCCGCTCGACGTAGAGGGCCAGCCCGCCGTCGACCAGCACCACCACCGCCCCGGCCTTGCGCCCGGCCCGGTGCCCGCTGCCCGGGGCGGCGCCGTCACCGGAGTCGACGGCCCGCTCCGGCCAGGGCAGCGCCGCACCGTACGGGTTGGCCGGGTCGGTGGCGGCGAGCACCGTGGTCGGCCCGTCACCGCGCCCCCGGTCGGCCGGCTCGGCCAGCGCCCGCAACCGGTCCACCGCCCCGGGCACCGCGAACTGCGCCGCGCCCAGCCCCTCCACGAAGTAGCCGCGCCGGGCCGCGCCCCGTTCCTCCAGCGCGGCGAGCACCGGGTAGACGGCGGCGAACCCGCCCACCACCTGCTCGGCCACCACCGCGCCCCGGGTCACCACCCCGTGCCGGTCGAGCAGCAGGTCGGCCAGGGCGGCGGCCCGCCGGGTCGGGTCGGTGTCCCGCTCCGGCAGCCGCGACCAGCGTCCGGCCACCGTGGGCGGACCGCCCCGGCTGGGTAGCGCCACCCGACCCGGGCGGCGGTACCGGGTCCGGGGGGCCGCCGGACGGGACCGGTGCGCCCCGCCCGCGCCGAGCGCCGCCCGCAGCGGGGCCAGGGTGTCGTTGGTGAGCCGCCCCGCCCAGACCAGATCCCAGATCGCCGCGCTGAGGGCGGCGTCGTCGGTGGAGCCGACCCGGTCGGCGAGCGAACGGAAGAACAGCGCCTGACCGTCGGCGAGCGCGTCCAGCACGGCGTCGTGCAGCGGGGTGCCGGCGAAGCCGTCGTCCGGCGGGGGGAGCAGCAGCGGTGCGACGTCCGCGTACGCCAGGGTGATCCACCCGTCGCCGCCGGAGATCGCCCCCGAGCCGGCCCAGACCACCTCCCCACCGGCACACAGCTCGTCGAGCTGGGCGGGGGAGTAGTCGGCGACCCGGGCGGGCAGCACCAGCCGTTCCCACGCCGACGCCGGTACCGCCGTGCCCTGCAACTGCTCGACGGCGGCGGCCACCGCCTCCACCCCGCGCGCCGACGAGCCGATCTGCTGCCAGCGGGGCAGGAATCCGGCCAGCACCCGGGGCGGCACCGGCTCGATCTCCCGGCGCAGCGCGGCGAGCGACCGGCGGCGCAGCAGCCGCAGCACCTCGGCGTCGCACCACTGGGTGCCGACGCTGTCCGGGGCGAACTCGCCGGAGACCACCCGCCCGGTCGCGGCGAGGCGACGCAACGCCTGCTCCACCACGAACACCCCGAGCCCGAACCGGGCGGCGCAGGTGGCGGCGGCGAACGGCCCGTGGGTGCGGGCGTACCGGGCGACCAGGTCGCCGAGCGGGTCGGCCACCGGCGTCAGGTACGCCTCGGCCACCCCCACCGGCAGCGCCACCCCGAGCGCGTCGCGCAGCCGGGCCGCGTCCTCGATGCCCACCCAGCGGTCCGCACCGGCGATGCGTACCCGCAGCACCCGGCGGGCCGCCGCCAACTCGGTCAGCCAGCCCTCCGGTACGCCCCGCTCGGCCAGTTCCGCTCCGGTCAGGTCACCGACGACCCGCAGCAGCTCGACCACGTCCTCGGCGTCGCGGGGGCGACGCTGCTCGGTGCGCCAGCGCACCTGCCGTTCGGTCTCGGCGAGCACCGCCGGGTCGAGCAGCTCGCGCAGGTCGACCCGGCCGAGCAGCTCGCCGAGCAGCGCCGAGTCCAGCGCCAGCGCGGCGGCCCGGCGTTCGGCCAGCGGGGCGTCCCCCTCGTAGAGGAACGCGCCGACGTAGCCGAAGAGCAGCGACCTGGCGAACGGCGAGGGGCGTTCGCTCTCGACCTCGACCAGGCGGACCTTCCGGCTGGCCAGGTCGCGCATCAGCTCGGCCAGGGCGGGCTGGTCGAAGACGTCCTGCAGGCACTCCCGGGCGGCCTCCAGGGTGACCGGGAAGTCGGCGTACTCGCGGGCCACGTCGAGGAGCTGGGCGGCGCGTTGGCGTTGCTGCCACAGCGGCTGCCGGCGGCGCGGGTCACGCCGGGGCAGCAGCAGCGACCGGGCGGCGCACTCGCGGAACCGGGCGGCGAACAGCGCGGAGGTGCCCACCGAATCCTCGACGAGCTGGGCGATCTCGTCGGGGGCGAACACCACCACGTCGGCGCCGGGCGGCTCGTCGGCGGTGTCCGGCAGCCGCACCACGATCCCGTCGTCGGAGGGCATGACCTGGGCGTCCACCCCGTAACGTTCGGCCAGCCGGCGGCCGATCGCCAACGCCCAGGGGCCGTTGACCCGGGCCCCGAGCACGCTGTGCACGGCGAGCCGCCAGTCGCCCAGCTCGTCGCGGAACCGCTCCACCAGCACCGTACGGTCGTCGGGCAGGCAGCGGGTGGCGGCCTGCTGTTCCCGCAGGTAGGCCAGCAGGTTGTCGGCCGCCCAGTCGTCCAGGCCGCCGGCGCGCAGCGCGTCGCGGGCGGTGGTGTCGTCCTGGCGCAGCAACGCCCGGACCCGGCTGCCGATGGCCCGGCCCAGCTCGACCGGCCGGCCCAACTGGTCGCCCTTCCAGAAGGGCATCCGGGCGGCCTGGCCGGGCGCGGGGGAGACCAGCACCCGGTCGGGGGTGATCTCCTCGATCCGCCACGACGACGAGCCGAGCAGGAAGACGTCGCCGACCCGGGACTCGTAGACCATCTCCTCGTCCAGCTCGCCGACCCGGGCGGCGCGTTCCGCCCCGGCCAGGAAGACCCCGAACAGGCCCCGGTCGGGAATGGTGCCGCCGCTGGTGACGGCGAGGCGCTGGGCTCCCGGCCGGCCGGTGAGCACGTCGGTGGCCCGGTCCCAGAGCAGCCGGGGCCGCAGCTCGGCGAAGGCGGTCGACGGGTAGCGGCCGGAGAGCATGTCGAGCACCGCGTGCAACGCCGAGTCGGGCAGTTCGGCGAAGGGCGCGGCCCGGCGGACCAGCACCGCCAGATCGCCGAGCGACCAGGGTTCGAGGGCGACCATGGCGACGATCTGCTGGGCGAGCACGTCGAGCGGGTTGCGCGGGTAGTGCAGCTCCTCGATCGCGCCGGCCGCCATCCGCTCGGCGACCACCGTGCAGGAGAGCAGGTCGCCCCGGTGCTTGGGGAAGACCACGCCCCGGGACACCGCGCCCACCTGGTGCCCGGCGCGGCCGACCCGTTGCAGGCCGGCCGCGACGCTCGGTGGGGCCTCGATCTGCACCACCAGGTCGACCGCGCCCATGTCGATGCCCAGCTCCAGGCTGGAGGTGGCGACCACGGCGGGCAGCCGGCCGGATTTGAGCGCCTCCTCGATCTGCTTGCGTTCCTCCCGGGAGACGCTGCCGTGGTGGGCGCGGGCGATCACCGCCTCCGCGCCGGCGGCCGTGCCCGACTGGGCCATCGCCTCGGCCGGTGGGCGGGGTGTCCGCAGCGGCCCCACCGGGCCGCCCCACCGCTGCGCCCCACCGGGCCCGTCTGCTTCGCCCGGCCCGTCGCCCGCCCCGCCCGGCTCGTCGCCCGCCCCGGCGGGCGGGTTGGCTGCGGCGGCTTCCCGTTCCTCGGTGGCCAGCTCGTTGAGCCGGGCGCAGAGCCGCTCGGCGCTGCGCCGCGAGTTGGTGAACACGATGGTCGAGCGGTGCGCCCGGATCAGCGCGAAGACCCGTTCCTCGACGGCCGGCCAGATGGACGCCCGGCGGGGGCCGGGGCCGCCGAGGGCGTCGTCCGGCGGCTGCTCGGTCTCGTCGAGCCGGGTCATGTCCTCCACCGGGACCTGGACGCTGACCTCGATCGTCTTGGGGGTGGCCGGCTGGACCACGTCGACCGGGTGGGCGCCGCCGAGGAAACGGGCGCACGCGTCGATCGGCCGGACGGTGGCGGACAGGCCGATCCGCTGGGCGGGCCGGGCCAGCAGCCCGTCGAGGCGTTCCAGGGAGAGCGCCAGGTGGGCGCCGCGCTTGGTGCCGGCGACGGCGTGCACCTCGTCGAGGATGACCGTCTCGACACCGCGCAGCGATTCCCGGGCGGCGGAGGTGAGCAGCAGGAACAACGATTCGGGAGTGGTGATGAGGATGTCCGGCGGGGTGCGGGCGAAGGCCCGCCGCTCGTCGGCGGGGGTGTCGCCGGTACGCATCCCGACGGTGATGTCCGGCGGTGTCACGCCGAGCCGCGTGGCGGCCTGCCGGATGCCGGCGAGTGGGGCGCTGAGGTTGCGTTCGACGTCGACCGCGAGCGCCTTGAGCGGGCTGACGTAGAGCACCCGGCAGCGGTGCCGGGCGTCGTCCGGGGGTGGCGCGTCGGCCAGCCGGTCGAGCGACCAGAGGAACGCCGCGAGGGTCTTGCCCGAGCCGGTGGGCGCGACGACCAGGGCGTTGCGGCCGGCGGCGATCGAGCGCCAGGCGCCGGTCTGGGCGGCGGTGGGAGCGGCGAAGGCGGCGGTGAACCACTCCCGGGTGGCCGGACCGAACCCGGCGGGAACCGCTGTCCCGCCCGTCACGCTGTCCCGCCTGTCACGCCGCCCTGCCTGTCACGCCGCCCTGCCCTGTCGCCCCGTCACACCCCCATCCTGCCCCGGCGGGGTGACATTCCACCGGAACCGCTGTCGTTATGCCCAACTAAGAGAAAATTGCACGCCGATTGTACGTTTTGCGCTTTAAGTCTTACTTAACTGCTTGCTTGTGACCCACAACATAAAGTAACTTCTCCCCGAACGCTGCACCAGGTGAAAGGAATCGGATGTTCGTCGAGGAGCGTGGCCCGACGCCCGGCACCGACGTGCTCATCCGCAAGGTCGAAGGTCACCTCACCGCCCTGCGGACCAGTCTGCGCGGCCCCGAGCTGGCGCTCGCCGAGCGTCTCGCCGACAGCCTGCGGGAGTTGGTCGTCTCCACCGCCCAGTCCAGTGCCGCCGACCGCGGGCAGGTGCGGGTCGCCGTGCACTACTTCGTGCTCCGCCGGGAGAGTCGCGGCGCGATGCTGCCGGTGCGTTCGCTCGCCGTGGCCCAGCGGGTGGTCGACAAGGTCGCCCTCCAGCTCGGCCGCCCCGACCTGCTCGTCGAGCCCCGGCGTGCCCTGACGCCCGCGCTTCCCGGTGGTGACGCAGCCGCCGGTTGACCGGACGATTTCCCCGAAAACGCCCCATAGTGGGCGAAACTGGCGTGTGATCGGTGCTGGCCGGACAACTCGCCCGGCGCGCGCCGCCAGTTCGACGGGGAGGACGCGTGCTCGTACTGCTGCTCCTCCACCTGGTGGCGGCGCTCGTCGCGCCGCTGCTGGTCCGCTGGTGGGGCCCGCGCGCCTGCTACCCGCTGGCACTGGTGCCCGCCGCCGCCCTCGGCTGGGCCCTGACCCGCACCCCGGCGGTCCGCGACGGCGGCGCGGTCGTCGAGACGTACCACTGGATCGGCCAGCTCGACCTCGACGTGGCGCTGCGGATGACGACGCTGTCCTGGCTGATGACCCTGCTGGTCGGCGGGGTCGGTGCGCTCGTCCTGGTCTACTGCGGCCGGTACTTCGCACCCGGCGCGGTGGGCCTGCCCCGGTTCGTCGCGGTGCTGGTCGCCTTCGCCGGGGCCATGCTCGGCCTGGTCCTCTCCGACGACCTGCTGCTGCTCTACGTCTTCTGGGAACTCACCACCGTCTTCTCCTACCTGCTCATCGGGCACAGCACGGAGCGCCGCTCCAGCCGCTGGGCGGCGGCCCAGGCGCTCACCGTCACCACCCTCGGTGGCCTGGCCATGCTGCTCGGGTTCCTGATCCTCGGCGGGCACGCCGGCAGCTACCGCTGGTCGGAGATCGCCGCCGCGCCACTGCCCGGCGGCGGGACGCTGGTCGCCGCGGTGCTGCTGATCCTGACCGGCGCGCTGGCCAAATCGGCGATCGTGCCGTTCAACGGCTGGCTGCCGGTGGCGATGGCCGCACCCACCCCGGTCAGCGCCTACCTACACGCGGCGGCGATGGTCAAGGCCGGCGTCTACCTGATCGGCCTGCTCGCCCCGGTGCTCGCGGACACCGGCCCGTGGCGGCCGGTGCTGCTCACCCTCGGCCTGGTCACCATGCTCGCCGGCGGCTGGGCGGCGCTGCGCCAGTGCGACCTGAAGCTGCTGCTGGCCTACGGCACGGTCAGCCAACTCGGCCTGCTGACCGTGACGATCGGCACCGGCAGCGCCGACGCCGCGCTCGCCGGGGTCGCGATGCTGCTCGCCCATGCCCTGTTCAAGGCCGCCCTGTTCCTCGTCGTCGGCATCATCGACCACGACGTCGGCACCCGCGACCTGCGGGAACTCTCCGGCCTCGGCCGCCGGGCCCCGGCGCTGGCGGTGGTCGCCACGCTCGCCGCCGCCTCGATGGCGGGCGTGCCGCCGCTGCTCGGCTTCGTCGCCAAGGAGGCGGTCTTCACCGCCCTGGCCACCCGTCCGGTGGTGCTCGTCGGTCTGGTCCTGGGCACCGTGCTCACCGTCGCCTACAGCATCCGCTTCCTCTGGGGCGCCTTCGCCACCCGCCCCGGCACCCCCGAGGCCGCCCCGGAGCCGGTCCCGCTGCCGATGCTCGCCCCACCCGCCCTGCTCGCGATCGCCGGGCTCGTCGCCGGCCCGGCCGCCGCCGCGCTGAACGGCCTGCTCGACCCGTACGCGGAACTCTTCGGCCCGCCGCACGACACGCTCGCCCTCTGGCACGGCCTGACCCCCGCCCTCGGCCTGTCCGTGCTGGCCCTGGCCGGCGGGGCCGTGCTGCACGCGGTACGCGGCCCGCTCGCCCCGGCGCTGGCCCGGTGGAAGCTGCCGTTCACCGGCAACCAGGGGTACGAGTGGGCCACCCACCGGTTCGACCGGCTCGCCATCGAGGTCACCGGGGCCACCCAGCGCGGCTCGCTGCCGCTGTACCTGGGCACCGTCCTGCTGGCCCTGGTGCTGGTGCCGGGCGCGGCCCTGCTCAGCACCAGCCCGTGGCGAACCCGGATCGCGGTCTGGGACAGCCCGCTGCAACTGGTGGTGGGGCTGGTCATCGGGGTCGCGGCGCTCTTCGCGGTCAACGCCCGACGGCGGCTGACCGCGATGCTGCTGGTCGGGGTGACCGGCTACGGCACCGCCATGCTGTTCGTGCTCCACGGGGCACCCGACCTGGCGCTGACCCAGTTCCTGGTGGAGACCGCCACCATCGCCGTGTTCGTGCTGGTGCTGCGCCGGTTGCCGGAACGGTTCTCGGCCCGCCCGCTGCGCCGCAGCCGGTGGGCCCGCCGGGTGCTCGGCGTCGCCGTGGGCGTGGTGCTGGCCGGACTGGCGCTGGTCGCGTCCGGCGCCCGGACCGCCGTGTCCGTCTCCACCGCCTTCCCGGCGCTCGCCGTCGCCGAGGGACACGGCCGCAACGTGGTCAACGTGACCCTGGTGGACATCCGGGCCTGGGACACCATGGGCGAGATCGCGGTGCTGGTGGTGGCCGCGACCGGGGTGGCCAGCCTGATCTTCGAGCGGTCCCGCACCGGGCCGCGACCGCGTCGGGTGGAACCCGCCACCGCCGGCCACGGCGACCGGGCGGTGTGGCTGCGCGGCGGGACCACCCTGCACGAGCGCCGGCGGTCCATCGTCTTCGAGGTGGTGACCCGGCTGCTGTTCCACACGATCGTGCTCTTCTCGCTGTTCCTGCTCTTCTCCGGCCACAACGCGCCGGGCGGCGGCTTCTCCGGTGGCCTGGTGGCGAGCCTGGCGCTGGCCGTGCGCTACCTCGCCGGTGGCCGGTACGAACTGGCCGAGGCGGCCCCGGTGGGGGCGGGCACGGTGCTCGGCGCGGGCCTGGCGATCGCCGTCGGCGGGGGCGTGGTCTCCCTGCTGACCACCGGCACCGTGCTCGCGAGCACCCGGGTCGACCTGCCGCTGCCCGGCCTCGGCGGGCCGTACCTGGTCACCTCGCTCTTCTTCGACATCGGCGTCTACCTGATCGTGGTGGGGCTGATGCTGGACATCCTGCGCAGTCTCGGCGCCGAGATCGACAGGCACATCGAGGCGGCCGGCAAGTCCGACCGGGGGCTCGTCGTCGACCACGAGGGGGACCGGCGGTGAGGGACGGCGGGGCGGGCCCGACGCTGGTGCTGGTGATCGCCGTGGGCGTGCTCACCGCCACCGGGGTGACCCTGCTGCTGGAGCGCAGCCTCACCCGCATCCTGCTCGGCGTCATCCTGCTCGGCAACGGGGTGAACCTGCTCATCCTGGTCGGTGGCCGCTCCGGCGGTGCGCCGGTGGTGGGCGCCGGCCCGGACGACGCGATGAGCGACGCGCTGCCGCAGGCGATGGTGCTCACCGCCATCGTGATCACCTTCGGGCTGACCGCCTTCCTCGCCGCCGTGGCGTACCGGAGCTGGTATCTCGGCGGCGACGACGAGGTCCAGGACGACGTGGAGGACCAGCAGATCGTCGCGCTCGCCGCCCGCAACGAGGTGCCCAACGCCGACCTCGGCGGCGAGGGGCCCGGCGACGACCCCGAACAGGTGGACCCGGAACCGCCGCGCCGACCGGGCGGCATCCGGTGAACCGCCTCGTGCCGCTGCCGGTGGTGGTGCCGCTGCTCGGGGCCGCCCTCACCCTGATCCTGGTCAGCCGGCCCCGGTTGCAGCGCACCGTCAGCGTGGTCGCCCTCGCCACCAACCTGGTGGTCGCGGTGCTGCTGCTGGTGCGGGCCCACCGGGACGGGCCGGTGGTGACCGAGGTGGGCGGCTGGCCCGCGCCGGTCGGCATCGTGCTGGTCGCCGACCAGCTCGCCGCGTTGATGCTGGTGGTCTCGTCGGCGGTCACGCTCTGCGTGCTGTTGTACTCCATCGGCCAGGGCCGCGCCGAGACCAGCGAGTCCGCGCCGGTGAGCATCTACCACCCCACCTACCTGGTGCTGACCGCCGGGATCACCAACGCGTTCCTCGCCGGTGACCTGTTCAACCTCTTCGTCGGGTTCGAGATCCTGCTCGCGGCGAGCTTCGTGCTGATCACCCTGGGCGGCACCGAGGCCCGCATCCGCACCGGTTCGACGTACGTGGTGGTCAGCATCCTGTCCTCGATGGTCTTCCTGACCGCCGTGGGACTGGTGTACGCGGCCACCGGCACCCTCAACATGGCGCAGCTCGCCGGCCGGCTCGACGCCCTGCCCGATGGCGTACGGCTGGCGTTGCAGTTGATGCTGCTGCTCGCCTTCGGCATCAAGGCGGCGCTCTTCCCGCTGTCCGCCTGGCTGCCGGACAGCTACCCGACCGCCCCGGCGCCGGTCACCGCCGTCTTCGCCGGCCTGCTCACCAAGGTCGGCGTCTACGCGATCATCCGGACCGAGACGCTGCTCTTCCCCGGCGGCGCGGCGTCCACCCTGCTGATGGTGGCGGCCGGACTGACCATGGTGGTCGGCGTGCTCGGCGCGGTCGCCCAGTCGGACATGAAGCGGCTCTTCTCGTTCACCCTGGTCAGCCACATCGGCTACATGATCTTCGGGGTGGCGCTGGGCACCACCGCCGCCCTCTCCGGCGCGATCTTCTACGTGGTGCACCACATCACCATCCAGACCACCCTGTTCCTGGTTGCCGGCCTGGTCGAGGAGCGGGCCGGCAGCACCGACCTGCGCCGGCTCGGCGGGCTGGCCCGGATCGCCCCGCTGCTGGCGGTGCTCTACTTCGTCCCCGCGATGAACCTGGCCGGCATCCCCCCGTTCTCCGGCTTCCTCGGCAAGGTCGGCCTGCTCGAGGCCGGGGTGGCGCACGGCGGCGTGCTGCCCTGGGTGCTGGTCGTCGCCGGCACGCTGACCAGCCTTCTCACCCTCTACGCCGCCTCCCGGGTGTGGAACATCGCGTTCTGGCGGGCCCCGCAGCTCGCCACCGCCGACCCGGTTCCCCGGCTGCCCGCGCTGATGATCGGGGCGACCGCCGCCCTGGTGGTGCTGGGGCTGGCGCTCACCGTCGCCGCCGGCCCGCTGTTCCAGGTCACCGCCGACGCCGCCGACGACCTGCGGCTGCGTACCCCGTACGTGCGGGCCGTCCTGCCCGGCGGCCCGTCGTGACCGGCCGGACGCGCCGCCGGGCCGGCACGTCGCCGCCGCGCATCGGACGCCGCCGGGACCAGCTCATCGCCCTCGGCTGGCTGGTCGTGGTCTGGAACCTGCTCTGGGGGAGCTTCTCCCCGGCCAACCTGCTCGCCGGCCTGCTGGTCGGCGGGGCGGTGCTGGTGTTCTTCCCGCTCCCGCCGGTCTCCTTCGGCGGTCGGCTGCGGCCCCGGGCGCTGCTCCGGCTCGCCGGGGTGTTCGTCGTCGAGCTGGTCAGCGCCAGCATCCACGTCGCCGCCATCGCCGTACGCCCCGGCTTCCGCCCGCGCGGCGCGATCATCGGGGTGCGGCTGCGGGTCCGCACCGACCTGAACCTGGCGCTCACCGCCGAGCTGCTCTCCCTCGTGCCGGGCACCCTGATCGTCGAGGTCGACCGGGATGCCGGCGTCCTCTACGTGCACGTGCTCGACGTGCGGTCCCCGGCCGACCTGACCGGCAGCCGGGACCGCATCCTCGCCGTCGAGGAACGGATCGTGCGGGCCATCGGCTCCGCCGCCGAGCTGCGGCAGCTCACCACCGAACCCACGGAGGCCCCGTGACCGTCGTCCTCGCCGTCGTTCTGACCGTGCTGCTGTCGACCACCGCGCTGCTGGCGCTGGCCCGGATCTACCGGGGCCCGTCGCTGCTGGACCGGGTCATCGCCGCCGACCTGCTGCTCGCCACCATGCTCGGCGCGGTCGGGGCGGAGGCGGCGGTGAACCGGCACGCCACCACGCTGCCGGTGCTGGTGGTGCTCTCCCTGCTCGGCTTCGTCGGCTCGGTCGCCCTGGTCCGCTTCGCCGCCCGGGAGGAGCCGTGACCCGGCCCGCCCCGGGGTCGGGCCGTCACCCCGGGCCCGGCCACGACCGGGTGCCGGGCCGCGCGCCGGGTCGAGGCCGGCTGCCGGGTTCCGGCCGGAGCGCGCCGGTTCCGGCCGGGGGAGGGCGGCCGTGAGCGTGGGTACGGTGATCGACTGGCTGGGCGCCGTCGCCCTGGTCTCCGGGGCGCTGCTCAGCCTCGCCGCCGGGATCGGCGTGCTGCGCTTCCCGGACGTGCTGGACCGGATGCACGCCGCCACGAAACCGCAGGTGCTCGGGGTGCTGCTGTTGCTGCTGGGGCTGGTGCTGCGGCTGCGTACCGCCGCGGACCTGGGCATGATCCTGCTGGTCGGGGTCTTCCAGCTGGCCACCGCCCCGGTGGCCGCCCAGATGATCGGCCGGGCCGCCTACCGGTCCGGCCGGGTCGACCGCAGCCTGCTCGACGTGGACGAACTGGCCGGGGACCCGCCCCGGACCGGTGAATAGCGGGACGAGCAGGAACTTTGTCCCCACCCTCAGCGGGCATCCAGCAACCGCCGATAGAATTGCGGCATGATCGACTCCTCTGCCCAGGAGGGCAGCAGTAGCCAGCCGGGTCGTGCCCGGCAATCCCCCGCCCCGACGTCCACGGGAGCCCTGAGCGACCCGTGTTGATCGTCGTCGGTCTCGTACTCATCATCGTTCTCACCGCCGCCACCGGCTACTTCGTGGCCCAGGAGTTCGGCTACGTCGCCGTGGACCGGGGCAAGCTCAAGCAGCTCGCCGACGACGGCGACGCCAAGGCCGCCCGCGCCCTGGAGGTCACCGGGCGGCTGTCGTTCATGCTCTCCGGTGCGCAGCTCGGCATCACCGTGACCGCCCTGCTGGTCGGTTACGCCGCCGAACCCTACCTCGGTGCCGGGCTGGCCGAACTGCTCGGCGGCGCCGGCGTCGCAACCGGTGTCAGCCTGCCGTTGTCGGTGGCGTTGGCGCTGGTCATCGCCACCGTCGTGCAGATGGTCCTCGGTGAGCTGGCCCCCAAGAACCTGGCCATCGCCCGCCCCGAGGCGTTGGCGCGGGCGCTGAGCCGGTCCACCCTGATCTACCTGAAGATCGCCGGGCCGCTGATCACGCTCTTCGACCGGGCCGCCGTCCGGCTGCTGCGCCGGGTCGGCATCGAGCCCATCGAGGAACTGCCCAGCGGGGCCACCCCGGCCGACCTGGAGCAGATCATCGCCGAGTCCCGGGAGGAGGGGCACCTCGACGCCGAGATGTCCGACCTGCTCGACCGGGGTCTCGACTTCCGGGAGCTGACCGCCGGGGAGGCCATGGTGCCCCGGGTCGACGTGCACACCATCCGGTCGCACGAACCGGTCAGCCGGGTGGTCGAGCTGCTCGACACCGGTCACTCCCGGTTCCCGGTACGCGGCGTCGACGGCGTCGACGACCTCGTCGGCGTGGTCGGCATCGCCGACGTGCTCGGGGTGCCGCCGGCCGAGCGCGCCACCACCCCGGTCAGCGCGGTGGCCGTACCGCCGCTGCTGGTGCCGGAGACGTTGCCGCTGCCCACGGTGCTGGACCGGCTGCGGTCCGGGCACCGGCAGCTCGCCTGCGTGGTCGACGAGTACGGCGGCTTCGCCGGCGTGATCACGCTGGAGGACATCGCCGAGGAACTCGTCGGACCGATCCGCGACGAGGACGACCCGCCCGAGCCGGCCCCGATCCGGCAGGACGACGGCTCCTGGGTGGTGCCGGCCCGCTGGCGGATCGACGAGGTCGCCGACAGCACCGGCATCGCCCTGCCCGAGGCCCCCGAGTACGACACCCTCTCCGGGCTGGTCATGCGGGAGCTGGGCCGGGTGCCCGAGGTGGGCGACCGGCTGGAGATCAGCCTGCCGGTCGACCACGACGAGCCGGCGGAACGGCCGACGGCCCTGGTCGAGGTGCTCGCCGTGGACCGGCACGTGGCCGACTCCGTCCGGCTCACCCTGGCCGGTGACCAGGGTGCCGACGGGGAGCCCCGGGCCACCACCGGCGCGGGCGACCAACGCCGCGCCACGAACGTCCGCGCCACCGGCACCGGGGGCGAGCGACGCGGCGGCGCGAACGCCCGTGCCACCGGCGGTGCCGACGCGCGCGTCACCCCGGGTCGGGAGGAGCGGTCATGAGCCCCACCGTCGCACTGCTGGTGTCGGTGCTGCTGCTCGCCCTCAACGGCTTCTTCGTGGCCGCCGAGTTCGCCCTGGTCGCGGCCAAGCGCTACCGGTTGGAACAGACCGCCGCCTCGGGCAGCCGGGCCGCCCGCGCCGCCCTGGACGGGGTACGGGAACTCTCCCTGATGCTGGCCGGCGCGCAGCTCGGCATCACCCTGTGCACCCAGGGGCTGGGTGCGCTGGCCGAGCCGGCGATCGAACACCTGATCAGCCCGCTGCTGCACGCCGTCGGCCTGCCGGAGGCGGCCAGCCACGTCATCGCGGTGGTCTTCGCGCTGGGGCTGGTGACGGTCCTGCACCTGGTGGTCGGCGAGATGGCCCCGAAGTCGTGGGCGATCACCGACGCCGAGCGCTCGGCGACGCTGCTGGCGCTGCCGTTCCGGGCCTTCGCCCGGGTCGCCCGCCCGGTGCTGTCCGTGCTCAACGCCCTGGCCAACGCGATGCTGCGGCTGGTCGGGGTGCAGCAGCAGGACCAGCTCGCCCAGGTCCACGGCCCGGACGAGCTGCGCATCCTGCTCGAACAGTCCCGCGAGCACGGGCTGCTCGGTGCCGAACAGCACCAGATGCTGACCAGCATGTTGGAGTTGCAGGGCACCACCGTCGCCCAGGTGATGGAACCCTTCGACCAGATCGTCACGGTCCACCGCGACGACACCGCCGAGCGGATCGAGCAGGTCAGCCGGGACAGCGGCCGGTCCCGGCTCGCCGTGCTCGACGACGGCGGTGAGGTGTGCGGGCTGGTGCACGTACGGGAGGCGGTCCGGGCCGTCACCACCAGCCGGGCGGCCACCGCCGCCGAGCTGATGACCCGGTCGTTCACCCTTCCGGCCACCTCCTCGGTCACCGAGGCGGTCGCCGCGATGCGCGCCGACCAGGCCCAGTTGGCGCTGGTCCGCAACGGTGGCGGACCGACCCGGCCGATCGGTTTCGTGGCACTGGAGGACCTCCTCGAAGAGGTCATCGGCGAGTTCGACGACGAGACCGACCCGATCCCGCGGGGCCGCCGGATGCGGTGACGGTCGTCCCGCCCGTCGTTCTACAGGATCGACCCAACGGGGGCGATGTGGTGGTGTCGGAGAGGAGTTGACACCGCTACATCGCCCCATCGCGTCGAACAATGGGGCCGCCCCGCCCCCGCCCGGTCGGTGTCCGGGTGGAGGAGTGCCGGGTCGGTGAGCGGGAAACCGCACGGTCATGCGGTTGACCGGGGTGTCCCGGGAATCCGGTGTGACCGGGTTGTCGGTGAGTACCACCCTCACCAATCCGAGCACCCGCCCCGGGCTGCGGCTACCGGGGCGGGTGACCCTCAGCGCCGGGTCGCAGGACGTGCCGATCCGGCACGTACGGCTGGGTCTGGTGGCGACCGCCGAACCGGAGGACCCCCGTTCGCCCCGCCGCCTCGTCCAGTACCACCAGGTGGCGGTGGGGGGACGGTTCGTCGTACCGGCCGGGCGGCGGCGGGCCATCGACTTCGCCGTGCCGCTGCCGTGGGAGACCCCGGTGACGATCTTCGGCGGGGTGCCGTTGATGAGCCTGCGCACCGGGCTGCGTACCGAGGTGTCGGTGGACCCGGAACTGGAGCAGGGCGCGATGGTGCCGGTCTTCGTCCATCCGCTGCCCACCCAGCAGCATGTGCTCGCCGCGCTGGACACGTTGGGTTTCGTCCTGCGGCAGGCGGGTCTGGTGTCGAGCCGGCTGCCGGGGGTCGCGCAGACCCTGCCGGTGCACCAGCGGCTCGGTTACTGGGTCGCCCCGCTCTACGCCGGCCCGATCACCGAGCTGGAGCTGATCTTCGTGACCAATTCCGCCGGCCTGGAGGTGCTGCTCTGGATGGACCGGCGGCTGTCGTTGACCGGGATCAGTCACCAGAGCATCAGCCGGTTCCGGGTCTGGCACACCGGTGCCGACCAGCAGGACTGGGTCACGGTGGTGGACGGTTGGTTGCGTGCGGCGATCGACCGGCACGCGGCGGCGGCCTCGGACGCGCACTGGTCGGCCCGGATCACCGAGTCGGCCCACGTCAGCCGACAGCCTGACGAACCGGTGCGGCCGGGCTTCGGGTTGGGTGGCACCGCCGGGAGTGGGGGGATCGGCAGCGGGGGCGGGGGTGGTGACGGGCCCTGGCCCCCCCGCCGCGGCGGGGGGGGGAGGTGGGGGGTGTGGGG
>NZ_JBMDWU010000068.1:0-10899 GCF_048594385.1 Micromonospora sp.
GGTGGGGCCCTGGGGGGGGGTTTATGGGGTTTTTTCACCACTACCCGCCCTGTGCGGGGGGGGGGGGGGGGGCCCCGGGTAGGGGTGGGGGGCCCCCCCGACCACGAACGCGACCGCCGGGCTTCTCCGCACCGATCGCGCCGTTCCGTCCTCCACCCTGGACTTTTGCTCCTTGGCTTCGGAATAGTGATCAGGTGATTGCGGAGCGCAATGGTCTGTTGCGAGCTGGCGAGGAATGCAGGGGATCGCCGTGGAAGGGTGTGGAAGCCGTGGGAATCTCTCCGTCGGAGTACCTTCTGCGTGAACTACGGCGACGTCGGGCGGCTGCCGGGCTCACCCAGACGCAGCTCGGCGAGCGGATCTTCTGCTCGGATTCCCAGGTGAGCGCGATCGAGACCGGGGTGAAGCCGCCGACCCTGCCCTACCTGGCGTCGGTGGACGAGGCGCTGGGAACGGAGGGTTACTTCACGACTCTCTGGGACGAGTTGGTCAAGAGCGATGCGGCACCGATCTGGCTGCGCGAGTGGATCGAGATAGAGTGCGAGGCGACCGCACTGCGCTGGTATGAGCACGCCTTCGTGCCCGGCCTCCTGCAGACCGAGGGGTACGCGCGTGCCACCTTTCAGGCGGCCCGGGTGCCGACCGTGGAGCTTGACCGGCGGGTCGCGGCCCGGCTCGACCGGCAGGTCGTCCTTGACCGTGACCCCGCACCCCAACTCTTCGTCGTTCTGGACGAGGCCGTCCTTCGGCGGTCGTGCGGTGGGCCTGCCGTCATGGCAGAGCAGCTTGCGCACCTCATAGCCTGTGCTGAACAGCCACATATCCAGTTGCGCGTCGTCCCGATGTCCGCTGGCATGTATCCGGGCCTGGCCGGGGCATTCATCATTGCTGACATGCCCGACGGCTCCCGGACCGGATACGTCGACAACCAACTGGCGGCGCAGGTCATTGGGCAGGCTGACTTGATTGCCGACCTCGGTGTGTCGTGGGACGCTATCCGAGGTGAAGCGTTGCCGCTGGGCCTGACCCTGGACCTTCTCACGGAAGTAGCGAGGACATGGACCTGACTGGAGCCACGTGGCGGAAGTCTTCCCGCTCATCCACCAATGGCGGCGCATGCGTCGAGGTTGCCGGGAATTTGGTCGACGCGGTCGGCGTACGGGACAGCAAGGACCCGAACGGCCCTGCTCTCGTCTTCGCCCCGGCATCCTGGCGAGCATTCGTCGGCCGACTCCCCGTGCGGGCCTGATCGTTCCAGCGCCGATTCGCTCGGTGCGATTGAGAGGCTTGTCAGGAAAGGACTGACGCGCACGCCTGGCGACTGGTGGGCTGGATGACCTCGGGGCACGTCGTCACGCTTCTCGGCCGGTGGCCGGCGGCCCACCCGCTCCGACCTGACCCAGATTCACAAACGGCTGAATGGTCTGGCAGCGCCTCGGCTGAGCGTGGCTGGAGACTTGGGTCGAGCGTAACCAGCGCTGGAGGCGGTGAGCTGAACGCCATCCCCAATGCTCTCGCTAACGCCAACGATTGTTCCTTGCTGTCCGCTCATTGTTCGTTGAACGAGGGCGAGGTGATCTCGACGTATGCTAGAAAGGTTTCATACGCTTCGTCCCACGCGAATACCCTTCCCCGCGTAGCGCTGCTGCAGACTTTGGCCAATTCCGGTAGGAGGCCGGGTGCTAGTTGCGGATGGCGGCGCGAATAATCGACCAGTGTGCCTTTTGCCTCGCGGCGCACATTGCAATTGCTGTCCGCCAATAGGGGTAAAAGTAGATTTTGGAGTTTCTTGGAGGCATTCGCGTGACGCAACATCTGCACCGCGATTGACCTTGTTTGCCCTGACTTGTTCGTGGTGGCGAGGGTCGTCAGTGCCAGGGCAGTGGTTTCGGTGAGTAGGTCGCGGTCGGCCAGCGCCCGGAATGCCTGGATCTGCACGAACGGGTCAGTGTGGGTGGTGGCGAGGTTGGTCAGTGCGATGGCGGTAGTTTCGGTGAGTGGGCCGCCCGCGGCCAGCACATGGAGCGCATGGATCTGCACGAACAGGCCGGTGTGGGTGGTGGTGGCGAGGTTGGTCAGTGCGGTGGTGGCGGGTTCGGTGAGTGCGCCGCAGTCGGTCAGCGTCTGGAACGCTTGCATCCGCACATTCGGGTCGGTGTGGGTGGTGGTGGCGAGGTTGGTCAGTGCGGTGGCGGTGGTTTCGGTGAGTGCGCCGCAGTCGGCCAGCGCCCGTAAAGCCTCGATCTGTACGCGGGGGTCCGTGTGGGTGATGGCGAGGTTGGTTAGTGCGGTTATGGTGGGTTCGTTCAGCGCGCCGAGTCGGGCTGCGATGACCGCAAGCTGGCACCAGTGCAGTAGGGGGGCGTCACCCGACGGAACCGCACGGCTGTCCAGGGCGGCGCGGAATCGATCAGCGGCTTTGGTGCCGCCCAGCGCGGCCAACCGCTCCGACAGGGCAGCCTGGTAGGCGGAGAAGCGGCACCTGCTGTGCTCCTGGTCGAACCACTCGTCGACCGCCTGGCTGATCACCGCGTCGATGGTCGCGGTCTTCAGCGGCGTGTCGTCGGCCAGGACCCGGAGCATGAACAGGAAGTCCCGGCCCAGCAGTTCCTCGTACGGGCTCGGGTTACCCTCGGCTGGATAGATCGCCTTTGCCACCACCTCGTCGATCTGCTCGACGTAGTCGGTGCTGATCAGGCCGAGCGCGAGCAGGATCGGCTCCTCGTAGCGGGGGTCGTGCAGCCGGCGGCGGATCTCGCTGATCCGGTCGGTGGCCGAGCCACGGAACGCCAGCGCCCGGCCGGCGTAGTACTCCTCGAAGGTCAGATGGGCGAACCCGTACCGGCCGGGAGCACGCTCGACCAGCAGGCCGGTATGGGTGTCGGCCTTGTCGACGAAGTCGAGCACCCCCAGCCCGGCGTCGGTGCGCAGCGGGTCGGCGGCTTCCAGCATGCGTCGATTCCACTCGGTGCCCTGGTGAGTTGCCCACAATGGGCCGAGGACGTCGAGTAGTTCCAGCCGGGTGGCGGCACCCTCAGGGCGGTGCTCGTGCATCCACCAGCCCAGCTCGGTCAACCACCGGGTCAGGATCCGCTCGTCGGGCAGGTCGGCCTCGGCGACCCCCTGGGCGCTGCGCCAGGTGCGGCCGAGCGCGTTGCACACCTCCACGTACGCCTCGACCCGGCGGTGCGGAAGCCGGCCGCTGGCCCGGTGCACCAGCACCAAAGCGGTCAACAGCAGGGGGTTGGCGGCGAGCCGGCGTACCCCGGCGTTGGTCGTGAGGGCCTGTTCGATCGCGGTGGTCTCGCGTGCGCCGGCCAGCCGGGTCGCCTCGGCGGACCGGCCCGGGGTCTCGGCACGCTCGACCTCGCGGCAGTAGACGTCGAGGAACCGGGTGATCGTCGGGTCGTCCATGTCCTGGAGCCGCACCGCGCGGAACGGTTCCGGCAGCGGGGCGGCCTGGTAGCCGGCGATCCGGCTGGTCACCACGAAACGGTTCCCCTGCCGGGCATGGGCGGTCACGAAGTTGGCCACTGCCGTGACCACGCCTCGGCGCAGCTCGGCCGAGGCGATCTCGTCCAGGCCGTCCAGCAGCACCAGGCAGCGGCCGGCGTCGAGCTGGCGGCGCAGCAGGTCGGTCAGGCCCGGCAGGGTGCACTCGGCGCGGCGGAGCTGGCCGGACAGGAACTCGCCGATGCCCAGCTCCGGGAACCCCTGGCGGGCGTACTCGCCGATGCGGAGGTAGATCGGGAACAGCGCACCCCGGCCCCGGACCTGCTCGCCAGCGATCAGTGCTCGGGCGTGGGTCAGGGCCAGGTAACGCAGCAGGGTGGTCTTACCCGTCCCCGGATCGCCCAGCACCAGTAGCTGGGCGGCGTCGCGGGCCGCGTCGAGCACCGGTTGGCTGGCCGGCTGTTCGGTCTCGGCGGCGAACCGGTGGCCGTACTGCGTCTGCAACCGGTCGAGAGCGGCCTCGAAGCCGGTGTGGTCCAGCGTCCCCTCGGCCACCAGGGCGGTCAGCCGCTCCCGTTCCCGCTCGAACCAGGCCCGCGCCCGGTCGCCGGGGTTGCGGTCCGGCCGCGCCTGCAACCCGACGAACACCTCGCCCAACGGAAGCTGCACGGTGGTGTTCCGGACCACCCCCACGGTACGCAGGTAGCGGTGCTGGTCGATCAGCCAGCGCAGGTAGGCGACCCGGTCGTCGTCGGTGGCGTCGACCGCGCCCAGGCGCTCGGCGATGCAGGTGGTCGCCTGGGCGGTCGACGCGGCATCGGAGCGGCCGAGCATCCCCTGGAGGGCCGCCTCGCGGCGTACCTCGGCGTCCAGCCCGTCGAGCAGGGCCTTGAACGCGGGCCGCAGCAGGCCGACCCGGTCGTACCGCTCGTCGTCGGATTCGGCCCGGCCCAACGAGTCGACGGCCCGTTCCGCCAGCCGCACCGGGGAGGTCGGCACGCCGGGGACGAGCACCTTCGCCAGCTCGGGAGCGCCCTCGTGCACCCAGAAGCCGTCGTTGACGTCGAACTCGGCGAGCCGGTCACCGTACGACCGGTTCAGCTCGGTGAGGGCGCGGCGCAACGCGCGCTCCAGGGCCTTGTGTTCCGGGTCCCCCCACACGCGGGCCTTGACGCCCTTGGCGGCGGCGGCCCCGACCTGCGCCAGGATCGGCTTCGCCAGCGCCGTGGCCAGCGCGACAGGGTCCATGGCCGGCAAGTGTAGGCGGACCGACCACAAGGGATAGTCGTGTAGCCGACGGGCTCCTGGTCAGGATGCCCGAGGGCGGATCTGGCGTCAGTGGGTCAGGTCGACGGTGACGGTGACCCGGCCCCGGTCGTCCCGGCGGGCCACCGCGTGCCCGGCCCGGTCGACCCCGTCGAGGTTCAGCGAGATCGGGCCGCCCTCGCCCAGGAAGTTCCGCCACCACTGCTTGGCGTCGGGCATCGCGACCTGGATGACCACCGTCTCGCCGGCCTGTCGGTAGGCGACCGGGGTGCTGAACGTCCGCCCGGAACGGCGACCGGTGTAGGTGACCACGGCCAGGTGTCGCCGGAGGAACTGCCCCCAGCGTGGCGACGACCGCAGCGCCATGATCCGGGTGTTGAATGACCGCGCCAATCCCGAGGGGAACGATCCTCGTTGACCCATTCGGGCCTCCGTCGTCGATGTGAAAGCTCCACGCCGACCGTAACACCGCCCGGTCCCGGCAAACATCAGTGAGAACCCCGACCGCCGGCCGCCACGGCGCCAGGGAGAGTGATAGCGGCGTATACCGGTATGCCTGTCAGGCATAAATATGACTGACAGGCATACCGCTCTCCAGGCAAGGCATGGGTCGCCGCCGCCGCGCCCGCAGGGGCGGGGTATGACCGCCGCCGCGCCAGAAGCGAGGGGGCAGAGCGGCGGTCACGGTGGAGCCGCGCGGGAGGGTCCGACCCTGCCCGCGCGGCCCCGGACGGGACGGTCAGCAGCGACCGACCATCGTCTTCACGTCGTAGGTGGTGTTGACCCAGGTGTCGGCCACGTAGCCCGTCACGCCCGTGGCCGGGTTCGTGATCCGGTCCCAGGTGGACGACGGCCAGTAGCCGCCACTGACGTACTCGCCGAAGGTGTAGCAGGCGATCTTCACCGTCGCGCCGTAGTTGACGGAGCCGGCGATCCCGTAGGTGGTACCCGGCCCGGTGCGGATGTTGAGCGACGGGTTGGCCAGGATCGTGCCCGTCACGGCCGGCGGGTCGCCGGTGCCACCCAGGCGGGCCACCGCCGCCTGCGCGGCGGACAGGTAGCCGGCGTACGCCCCGTTGTTGTACGTCGACCAGGGCTGCCAGTTGCTGCCGCCGCTGGAGATGCTGTAAGCGGCGTTGGCGTTGCACTGGGAGTTGTAGGCGCAGGTGTCGTTGACGGTGGGGTGGTAGCAGTTGTTGATCTGCCACAGCCCCCGGTCCAGCGAACCGTTGGGGCAGCCGGCGGTGGGGCCGTTGCTGCCGACCGCCGACGGGTTGCAGGACGACTCGGCCATCGCCACGGCCACGGCGGTGACCAGCGGGTTGTTCCGGAATCCGGCGGCGTACGCCACCTGGGCGCACAGGTCGATACCGACCGCGTTGACGCCCACCCGGTTCGCCTTCGCGCCGATGGCGGGGCCACCGATGCTGGCCGGCTTGGCCTGGTCTGCCGGGCGGGGGGCCGACGCGGCGTGGGAGGCCGGGCCGGTGGTGGCGGGTGCGGCGGTGGCGGGGGTGGGCATGGCGCTGACGCCGACGACGGCGGCCAGTGTCAGGCCGAGGGCCAGACGCAGGGCGCGTCGGGCCGCGGGGACGGCAAGGGGGAGACGCATCGTGATCCTTTCAGCGGACGACCGGGAGGGGAGCCGGGCAGGGTGGGGGCGTCAGCGCCCGGTCCACTCCGGGTCGGCGTAGGACCAGCCGAGGTACGGCGCACCGGGCCAGGTCTGCGAGACGCGGCGGACGGTGGCCGCCGAGGTGATGTAGTTGCCGTTGCCCTCGGAGAGCATCACGTGGCCGTAGTAGCCGTTGATCGACGCGGCGGCGTAGAAGACCAGCGCGCCGGCCGGCGGGGTGCCCGTGGTGCGGATCATGCCGCGCGAGAGCAGCGCGTTGTAGTGCACGATCGCCGAGGCGTAGCCGCTGGCCGCCCGACCGTAGGCGTGCCCGACGAAGTTGTCGCACCAGCCGTCCCACTGGTGGTTGGAGTCACCCAGGTCCCCGTTGGTGTACGCCTGGCCGATGACCGACCGGGCCCAGGCCATCGCGCGGTCCTCGCGGGTGCCGGTGGGCGGCGGTGTGGTGGTGCACTCCGGCTCGTTGGGCAGGTACTGGTTGAACCCCGGCGTGTTGGTGTAGAAGTCGCTGATCCAGCCGCTGGCCGGGGAACTGATCCGGTGCCAGACCGAGTTGCCGGAGATGTTGCGTCCGCGTACCGCGCACTCGGCGACGAACCCGGTGCCGTCGCCGAGGAGCGCCACCGAGCCGGCATTCGCGTCGTACGGGCTGGTACGCACCATCAGGCCGGCGCCGCCCGTACCGGCGACGCTGTAGCCGGAGATCCCGGCGAACGACGGTGCGGCCGTGCCCACCAGGACCATCGCCGTGACGCCGCAGGCGGCGAGGACCCGTACGGCGAGTCTCGGCAGTGCTCGGCGGGATGTGCGACCCGGGGGGTTCGAGTCGTTCGGCTGGTACACGCGGTTCTCCTGTCGAGAGGTCGGCGCCGCACCGGGAGCGGTGCGGCGTACCCGTCGGGCGGTGCTCCGTGCGGTCCGGTATCCCCGGGGCGAACGTCGATTTCGAGCCGAACGGATGCGTGTCAGGCCCGACACTCGCCGTGAGATCATATTCACCGGCACCTATCCGGCGGGTGGCTGCTCCGGGGTCGATCCTGTCGTGGCACCCGCCTGTAAAGCACTGGCTTGACGTGCGTTGACACCAGGGTTTACATGCAGGGGAGGGTCCATGACGGGTCGAAGCGGACGAGTCGGCGAGCAGGTTTCCGGCGAGGTCCGGCACCACCAGTTCGTCGCTGATCTCGCCCGGCTCCGGCGCGACGCCGGGCAGCCGTCACTACGCAGGATGTCGGCGACCGCCCACTACTCGCACACCGCGCTGGCGGGGGTGCTTGCCGGCACCCGCCTGCCGTCGCTGGAGCTGACCCTGGCCTTCGTCCGGGCCTGCGGCGGTGACGAGGCGGCCTGGCGGGACCGGTGGCACCGGGAGGCCGCACTGGACCGGCCCGCCGGACCGGCCCCCGCCGGGCCAGCGCTCACCGGGCCGGCAGTCGACGGACCGTCGGATGAGTCGGTCCCGGGGCCACCGCCGTCGCCACCACTGGCGGCGGCCCGGCGCACACCGGGACCCCGGTGGGCACCGCTGCCCCGGTGGGCACTGGTCGCGGCGGCCGGGCTCACCGTGCTCGTCGCCGGCTCGGTCGTACCGATGATCGCCGACCGGGAATCCCGGACGAACCGGCCCTCGGACCGGGCGGTCGACGCGTCCCGCCCGGCACCCACCGACCCCGCAGCCACCGGCGGCACGCCGGTCCCCGACGGGGCGGACCCGCAGGAGGAACGCTGCCAGGTGGACGCGGTCAGCACGGAGACCGTCCCGGTGCCCGACCCCGACCCGACGCAGCCCACCTACGGCAGCCTGACCCTGCGTTACTCCCCGCGCTGCCAGGCGGCCTGGCCACTGTTCGTCTCCACCGAGCGGGTGCCGACCGGGGCGACCATCCGGCTGGCGGCCACCCGCCCCGCCGACGGCGCGGCCAGCCGGTTCGACTACCCGTTCATGATCAAAAGTCAGGTGTACAGCGTGTTCGGCAACGTGCTGCGGACCACGAGGGGCTGCGTGTCGGTCACCGTCGACATCACCGCGGCCGACAACCGCAGCGTCCTGGCCAGCGCGCGTACCCCGTGCGTGCAGCTCGGTGCCCGGACATGACACTGCCCCCCGCGCCGGTGCGGAGGGCAGTGGTCGGCCGGTCGGTCAGACGTGCTGGGTCTCGGTCGTCGACGGGTGCAGCTCGGCGGTTGTCTCCGTGACGAACCGGCCGGTGCTCGCGCTGCGGTTGACCTCCTGCTCCCCGCCGTTGCCGACCTGCTCGGTGGTCGTGTGCCGGGGGTCCCGCTCGGTGGTGCCCTCCGTGACGAAGCGGCCGCTGCGCGCGCTGCGGTTGACCTCGTTCTCGTTGCCTGCCATGGGGTGACCTCCTCGGGCTACGTCAATGTCCTCTTAGACTGCCCAGTCCGCGCGGCCCGAAACACCAACGGCGGGGACCCGGTCCACCCGGGTCCCCGCCGTCGGTACGGCGTTACTGGCCGGCCGGCTTGAGGCAGAGCACCCGGTCGACCCCGCCGCCCTGCAACACCACGTGCGGCTGGGTCGGGTCGGTGCACTTCTCCTTGGCGTCCACCTTGGAGACGACCGTGAAGGCACCCTGCTCGTCGCAGTTCGCCGCGCTCGCGCCGTTACCGGACTGCTTGACGCAGGAACCGACGGCCGGATTGAACGGGGCCGGCTTGTCGTCGTCCGAGCCGATCTTGCCGAGCAGCATCAGCAGGCCCAGCGGGACGGCCAGGATCAGCACCGCCGCGATCAGCACCAGGGCGAGCACCCGCCCGTTGCGTACCTTCGGCGTGGGCTGTTCGGCCTTCTGCTCCGGCTCGGCGTCCGGCTTGAACGCGTCGAAACGCCCCTGCTCCTGCTCCGGCTCACCCGGCCAACCCGTGGGGCCGGACGGCTGCCCAGCCGGCCCGAACTGCTGGCCGGCGGGCGGGAACGGGGAGGCGTACCCACCGTGGGCCGGGTCGTGCGCCGGGTGGCCGTACCCCGGCACGGGTGCGGCACCGGCCGGTGCGCCGCTGGTCGGGCCGGCCCCGAACGGCTCGGCCGGCCGGTCCGCCGGCCCGTGCGGACGGGTGCCGTTCATCGGGCGGTTGCTGCCCGCCGGGTCGGCGAAAGCGGGGATGCCGCCGCCGAACGCGGGCGGGGCGGCCGGTGGCGCGGACGACGGCGCGTCACCGCCGAAGCCGTGCTGCCGCTCCTGGTCGTCGAAGCGGGGACTGTCGAACCGGGTCCGGTCCTGGTCGTCGAAGCGGGGCTGCTCGGGGCCGTCGAACCGGGTGCGGTCCTGGTCGGCGAACCGGGCATCGTGCTGCTCGGGCCGGCGGGGGTCGTGCTCCTCCGCCTCCTCCGGCGGCTCCGGGCGGGCCGGTCGGCCGTACACCCGGGGTTGCGGAACGACCGGGCCGGCCGGATGTGCCGCCTGGTCGTTCGGGGGTGCGACCCGGCTGGCCGTCGGCACCGAGGCGCTGGCCGAGGCGCGGCCGACCGCACCGGGCTCCCCGGCCTCGGCCGTCGGCACCTGGGCGCGGCCGGCACCCTCGGACTCGGGCGAAAGCCGCTGCGCGGGCAGTGCCGGGCCGGCCGGCAACTGCGGCTGCTCCGGCGCGCCCCAACCGGCGGCCTCGCGGCCGTGCGGCTGCTGGTCGCCGGGCCCTCCGAACGGGGCCGGCGGCACGTAGTCGGCCGGCGGAGCGGCGGCCAGGCTGGCCCCCGGCACGCGCTGCTCCTGGGGCGGGAGCGGCACCTTGTTGGCCGGGGAGATGCCGGGAGCGGGCCCCGGCTGGTAGATCGGCTGGTCATCGCCACGGCGGGACTCCCAGCCGCCCTCGGCCGGCTGGCCGGCGGGCTCGGCGCGACCCCACGCCTGCTCGGGTGCCCACGGCTCGCCCTCCGGCACGACGGGGCGTTCGGCCCCGGGCCACGGCGGCTGCTGGTGGTCGTTGCCGGCCCAGGCGGGCGGACCGTCCGGCGCGGAGACCGAGGCGGACGCGCGCGCGGGTTGTTCCGGCGTCGCCCAGGCGGCCCCGGACTCCTGGTGCTCCGGCGACGGTACGGAGGCCGCACCCCGCTGCGCGACCGGTGCCGGCCACTCCTGACCCGACGCCGGGTCGTCCTGACGCGACTGGTCGGCGCGGGCGGGAGCGCCGCCCGGCCAGCCGTCGGGGGTGGCCTGCTCGTGCTGACCCTCCCACCGGGCCGTGGCCGGCTCGTCCGGCGCACCCCACGGCGGCTGCCGGTCGTCCCGCGTGCCGTTCGGCCAGTCACCGGGGCGGCCGGCGTCGTCCGGGCCGGGCCGGTTCGCGGCCCAGCCACCCGAGCGGGACGGATCGTCCTCGGTGGACCGGCTGTCGACACCTGCGGCGTTGCCCGCCGCCTGCGCGCCGGCCTCCGGCTGCGGCCAGGCCGCCGTCTGGTTCGTGGGCTCCGCCGGGGCCGGCACGGGCACCGAGGCCCGGCCGGCGGGGCGGTGCGCCTCGTCGGGGCGGGGCGGTGCACCGGGGGGCCCCCCCCCCGCGGTTCCCGGGCCCGCCAGCGGGCCCCCCCG
>NZ_JBMDWU010000069.1:0-13191 GCF_048594385.1 Micromonospora sp.
CGAGAGGACCTCGAGGGCGCTCGAGCACGCATCCTCCTCCGAGCGGGCCTGGGACGTGCGCTCGGACACCTCGCGCAGCTGGCGCTCGCGCCGCTCGGCGAGCACGCGGTAGGTGGTCTCGGTGACGGCGGTGAAGATGCCCTCCACGCGGCCGTCCTCGCCGCGCACCGGGCTGTAGGAGTAGTAGAAGTAGCACTCCTCGGTGTAGCCGAAGCGGTGCAGGGGCAGGAGTTGATCCTCCGACCAGGTCGCCTCGCCGGTCTCCACCACGCCGCGCAGCATCGGCCCGATGATGTGCCAGATCTCGCCCCACACCTGGTCGCCGGGCTTGCCGAGGGCCGGGTGTTTGCTGCCGAGCAGCGGGCCGTAGGCGTCGTTGTAGAGGAAGCGCAGCTCCGGGCCCCACCAGACGATCATGGGGAACCGGGAGGTCAGGCAGATCCGGGTGGCGGTGCGCAGGCTCGCCGGCCAGTCGGCGACCGCGCCCAGGGAGGTGGCGGGCCAGTCGAAGGCGCGCATCCGGGCCGCCATCTCGCTGGCGCCGGTGAACACGGAACGCCCCGCCTCAGCCTCGGCCATCGCCGCCCCGCCCTCCCGCACGTCTCGCGCAGGGACGACCGCGTGTCCGCGGCTCGTCGCCGGTCACCGGCAGAGTCTCCTGCCACTGCGGCACAGCATGCCGTATGCGCCGCCGCAGCAGAAATCGGGCGGGGCGCACGGGCTCGTCGTTTCCCGGCCCGACACACCGCACCAGACAAGTCGGTTTCGGGAAAGTTTCGGTTGCCGACGGCCCACGGTCACCCGGGCCGGCACCAGGGCCGGTGCTCCCCGACCGGCCGGTGTCGGGGGGCCGCATCGCCGCAACGACCAGGGCGTCACCCGACCTCCGAAACTTTCGGGCTATGCTGCCGACGGGCGCACGACTGTGGAGGAGATGGGCATGGCGGAGGACCGGGCGACGCTGTCGGAGATCGCGACCGCCGCGGGGGTGTCCGTGCCCACCGTCTCGAAGGTGCTCAACGGTCGACCCGACGTCGCCCCGGCGACCCGACGCCGGATCCAGGACCTGCTCGACCGGCGGTCGTACACCGCCCGCAGGGCGCCCGCGATGCCCGGTGCCGCCGGCCTCATCGACCTGGTCTTCCGGGATCTCGGCAGTCCCTGGGCGATGCAGATCCTCGACGGTGTCGAGGATCTGGCCTACCGGGCGGGCGTCGGGGTGGTCGTCTCCGCCGTGCACGGCCGCAGCCGCAGCCGCCCCGACCGGCGGTGGATCGAACAGCTCTCCAAGCGCCGCTGCGACGGGGTGCTGCTCGTGCTCTCCGACCTGTCCCCCAGTCAGCAGGGCCAGCTCGAAGAACTGGGCATCCCGGTGGTCATCATCGACCCGGCCGGCCAGCCCGGCGCGGGCATCCCGTCGGTGGGGGCGACGAACTGGTCCGGTGGGGTGGCCGCCGCCGAACACCTGCTCGACCTGGGTCACCACCGGATCGCGGTGATCGGCGGCCCGCCGACGGTGCCGTGCAGCCGCGCCCGGGTCGACGGGTACCGGGCCGCGATGAACGCGGCCAACCGCAAGATCCCCGCCGGGTACGTCCGGCACGGCGACTTCACCTCCCCGTCGGGCTACCGGGAGATGAACGCCCTGCTGGACCTCGCCCAGCCCCCCACCGCCGTGTTCGCCTGCGCCGACGAGATGGCGTTGGGCGCCTACGAGGCGCTCTACGAGCGCGGCGCCCGGGTCCCCGACGACATCAGCATCGTCGGCTTCGACGACCTCGACTCGGCCCGCTGGGCGGCCCCGCCGCTGACCACCGTGCGTCAGCCGCTGGCCGAGATGGCCGGCATGGCGACCCGGATGCTGCTCTCCCTGGTGGCCGGGGAGGGCCTGGACAGCCACCGGATCGAGCTGGCCACCCCGCTGATCGTGCGGCACAGCACCCGCCGGCTGGCCTGACCGGGCGGGTTCCGGTCTGCGCAGGCGTCACGGACCGTCCGGGCACCGGTCACGGGGTCAGCGCGGCAGGGAACGGGCCAGCCGGAAACCGACGTCGTCGATGCGCAACGTCGGGTGGCTGCGGCGGCGTACCGAGGCGCGGCAGCTCCAGTGCTCGTCGAACCAGCCGCCCCCGCGCAGCACCCGGTAGCCGCCGTACACCTCGGCGTCGTAGACGTCCCAGCACCACTCCCAGACGTTGCCGAGCAGGTCGTACAGGCCCCACGGGTTGGCGGTGCGCTCGGCCACCGGGTGCGGTCGTTCGCCGGAGTTGCCCCGGTACCAGGCGATCTCGTCGAGCGGGCCGTAGCGCGGACCGGTGGTGCCGGCCCGGCAGGCGTACTCCCACTCGGCCTCGGTCGGGAGCCGGTAGCCGTCGGCGCGCGGGTCCCAGTCGGCACCCTCACCGTCGTCGTGCAGCCGGTACGCCGGGGTGAGCCCCTCCTGCCGGGACAGGGCGTCGCAGAAGCGCACCGCGTCGACCCAGGACACCCCCTCGACGGGCAGCCGGTCGCCCCGGGTGGTGCTCGGCCGCTCCCCGGTCACCCGGGCGTACCACCCCTGGGTGACCGGTACGACGCCGAGCCGGTACGCCGCCACCCCGACCGACCAGCGCCGCTCGGTACGCCTGTCGGACAGGCTCACCTGTCCCGCCGCCACGGTCACCATCGCGGTCAGCGCGTCGTCGTCCACGGCAGCCGAGCCTAGCGAGGACCCGCCCGGGTCGGTCAGCCGACGGCCGCCGCCGCCGCGCGACCGGCGGTACGGCCGGAGAACAGGCAGCCGCCGAGGAAGGTGCCCTCCAGGGCGCTGTAGCCGTGCATGCCCCCGCCGCCGAAGCCGGCGACCTCGCCGGCGGCGTACACCCCGGCCAGCGGTTCGCCGTCGGGACGCAGCACCCGGGCGGACAGGTCGGTGTGCAGGCCGCCGAGGCTCTTGCGGGTCAGCACGTGCAGTTGCACCGCGATCAGCGGGCCGGCCGCCGGGTCGAGCAGCCGGTGCGGGGTGGCGACCCGGATCAGCCGGTCACCCCGGTAGCGGCGGGCCCCCCTGATCGCGGCGAGCTGGGCGTCCTTGCCGAACGGGTGGGCGATCTCCCGGTCCCGCGCCTCGACCAGCGCGGTCAGCGCGGCGGTGTCGAGCTGCGGGCCGTCGGTCTCGGCGGCCAGCTTGTTCATCCCGGCCACCAGCTCGGGCAGGGTGTCGGCGACGACGAAGTCGGCCCCGTGCCGCTTGAACGCCTCGACCGGGCCGGGCGCCCCCGGCCGGACGCGTTGCAGCACCTGCCGGACGCTGCGGTTGGTGAGGTCGGGGTTCTGCTCGGAGCCCGACAGCGCGAACTCCTTCTCGATGATCTTCTGGGTGAGCAGGAACCAGCTGTAGTCGTGGCCGGTGGCGCGCAGGTGCCGCAGGGTGGCCAGGGTGTCGAAGCCGGGGAACAGTGGTGCCGGCAGCCGGGCCCCGGTGGCGTCGAGCCAGAGCGAGGACGGGCCGGGCAGGATGCGGATGCCGTGCTGGGGCCAGATCGGGTCCCAGTTGCGCAGCACCTCGGTGTAGTGCCACATCCGGTCCGGGTTGATCACCTGTCCGCCGGCGGTCTCGGTGATGGCGAGCATCCGGCCGTCGACGTGGGCGGGGACGCCGGTGACCATCCGGGTGGGCGGGGTGCCGAGCCGGGCCGGCCAGGCCCGCCGGACGAGGTCGTGGTTGCCGCCGATGCCGCCCGCGGTGATGATCACGGCCTGGGCGTCGTGCTGGAAGTCGCCGACGACATCCCGGGAGCTGCTGCAACCCCGGGGCGCGTCGTCGGGGGCGAGGAGCGCGCCGCGTACCCCGGTGACGGCTCCCGCGGTGGTGACGAGTTCGTCGACCCGGTGCCGGAACAGCAGCGTCACCCGGCCCTGCGCGACGGCCTGCCGGACCCGCCCGGCGAACGGCTCGACCACACCGGGGCCGGTGCCCCAGGTGACGTGGAACCGGGGCACCGAGTTGCCGTGCCCGTGGGCCGCTCCCCCGCCCCGCTCGGCCCAGCTCACCACCGGGAAGACCCGGTGACCCATCGACCGCAGCCAGGCCCGCTTCTCCCCGGCGGCGAAGTGCACGTACGCCTGCGCCCACTGACGCGGCCAGTGGTCCTCGGGCCGGTCGAAGGCGGCGCTGCCGGTCCAGTCCTGCCAGGCCAGCTCGACCGAGTCGCGGATGCCCATCCGCCGCTGCTCGGGCGAGTCGACGCAGACCAGCCCGCCGAACGACCAGCCCGCCTGCCCGCCGAGGTTGTGCTCCGACTCCTGGTCCAGCAGCAGCACCCGACGGCCCGCGTCGGCGGCCTCGGCGGCGGCGACCAGACCGGCCAGGCCTGCGCCGATCACGATGACATCCGTCTCCATGCGCCGACCCTACGTAGCGCGGTGCCAAAATGATCCGTGCCGGGGCGCAGTATTCACCAGCGGAATTGTCACCCGAATGACAAAGGATGGCCGATCGTGTCCGACGCCCTGCTCGACATCGAGCCCGGTCTCGCCGGTCTCGCGCCGTCGGTCGGCGACCACCTGCGGGGGCTGCGCGGACCGCTGCACGAGCGGATCCTCGCCACCGTCCGGGCCGCGATGGCCGCCCAGGGCCGGTCGTTGACCGGTGGGCAGGGGCAGGGCCTCGCCCTGGGCGTGCAGACCGCCGTCGACACCTTCGTCGACGCGGTCGCCGACCCGGCCCGGGAGCTGACCGGAACCCGGGAGGTGTTCCACGCCCTGGGGCGCACCGAGTACCGCGAGGGGCACCGGGTGGACGCGCTGCGGACCGTGCTCACCCTCGGGGCCCGCGACATCTGGGCCTTCCTGGTGGAACACGCCACCGCTCCGGCCGGGCCCGGCGGGCCCGGCGCCACGCCGGCCGGCCCGGCCCCGGCCGACCTGTACGTGATCGCCGGGGCGTTGTTCGGCTACGTCGACGCGCTGGCCGGGGCCGCCGCCGAGGGGTTCCTCGCCGAGCAGCGGGACACCGCCCAGGACTGGGCCACCACCCGACGCCGACTGGTCACCCTCCTCGTGCAGCCCGACCCGCCGACCGGGGCGGTGCTGCACGCCGCCGCCGACGCGGCCCGCTGGCCGTTGCCGGCGACCGTTGCCGTGTTCAGCGTCGAGGGCACCGACGCCGAACACGTGGCCCGGGGCATCGGCGCGGGCGCGCTGGCCGCCGTCGTCGGCGACGCCATCCGGGTGGTGCTGCCCGATCCCGGTACGCCGGGACGGTTCGACCGCGCCCGGCAGGCGCTGGTCGGACGACGGGCCGCGCTCGGGCCGACGGTGCAGCGGCAGCAGGCGCGGCTGTCGTACCGGCTGTCCCGCCGGGCGCTGACCCTGCACCAGCAGGGTGCGCTCGGCCCGGACCCGGTGGTGTCCTGCGACGACCACCTGCTCACCCTGCTCACCGCGTGGGAGCCGGGCCTGGCCGGGCACCTCGCCGGCACGGTGCTGGCCCCGCTGGCCGGGCTGCGGCCCACCACCCGCCGGGCCCTGGCCGAGACCCTGCACGGCTGGCTGCGCCGGCAGGGGCAGGTGGTCGCCGTCGCCGAGGACCTGCACACCCACCCGCAGACCGTCCGCTACCGGATGCGGCAGCTACGCGGCCTGTTCGGCCCGGCCCTCGACGACCCGGACGCCCGCCTCCTGCTGACCCTCGCCCTGCACCAGCGCCCGACCGGTGAGCCGGATCGTTCCGGCGACGGTTGAACCATGTGATCACGAAATACGAACCACTGTGCGTGCGTACCACCCGTTCCGCCGTGCTGCTGGGGTTACTCCTCGCGCTGCTGTCCGTACCGCTGACCCCGGCGACCCCGGCCGCCGCCCACGCCGCGCTGGTCGCCACCAGCCCGGTCCGCGACGCCGTGATCGGCTCCCCGCCCGGGGAGGTGGTGCTGGTCTTCAGCGAGTCGGTCTCCCCGGTCATCGGCCGGGTGCAGGTGCTCGGCCCGGACGGGCGGCGGGTCACCGCCGGGGAGCCGGTCGCGGACGGGGCCACCCTGCGCATCCCGGTCCGGGTGCCGGACCGGCCGCTCGGCACCTACCTGGTCAGCTACCGGGTCATCTCGGCCGACAGCCACCCGGTCGCCGGCAGCTTCGCCTACTCGGCCGGTGCGCCGTCGGCGACGCCCCCGGAGCCGGTGAGCGTCGACGAGCGCCCCTCGGGCGGGTGGACCCCCGCCGCCCGGTACACCGGCTACCTGGGCCTGGTCCTGGCGATCGGCCCCACCCTGTTCGGCGCGGTGCGCTGGCCGCGCCGTCGCCGCCGTCGCGCGGTGACCGCCACCGGGTACGTCGGTCTCGCCCTGGTGGTCGTGGGCACCGCCGGGACGTGGGTGGCGCAGGCCGCGGACATGGTCGGGGTGCCGGTCGGCGACCTGTCGCGTGGTGACCTGACGGCGGTGGCCGACAGCGACATCGGGCCGTTGCTGGGGGCCCGGCTGGCGCTGGCCGCGATCGCCGCCGGGCTGCTGGCGGCGGTGGCCGCAGGGCGGGCCGGGCGGGGCAGGCGGGTGGCGCTGGCGCTGGTGGGCCTGGCCGGGCTGGTGACCTGGCCGCTGGCCGGGCACCCGGTGGCCTCGCCCCTGCCGCCGGTGAGCATCCTCGCCGACGTGGTGCACCTGGCCGGGATGAGCGTGTGGCTGGGCGGGCTGTTCACCCTGGCGGTGTTCCTGCTGCCCGGCACCCACCGGCGGGTCCTGGGCCGGATCCTGCCGGCCTGGTCGCGGTGGGCGACCGTCGCGGTGGGGTGGCTGGTCGCCTCCGGCGTCGGGCAGGCCGCGATCGAACTCGGCCGGCCCGGCGCGCTGGTCGGCACCGCGTATGGTCGACTGCTCTGCGCCAAGGCGGCGCTGCTCGCCGCCGTGCTCGGCGTCGCGGCCTGGCAGCGGCGGGCGGTGCGCGCCGGCCGGGCCGCCGACCGGCCGGGCCGGGTCGCGTGGGCCGCCGGGGTGGAACTCGCCGCCACGGCGGTGGTGCTGGCGCTGACCGCCGTGCTGGTGCAGACCCCGCCCGGCCGGACCGCCGACACGCAGGCCGCCCGCGCCACCCGCGAGGGCGTCGCGCAGACCCTCACCAGCGGCACCTACACCCTCCAGTTCGACATCTACCCGGTCCGGGTGGGGGTGCCGAACTCGCTGCACGCGTACGTCTACACCCCGCAGGGGCAGCCGTTGCCGGTGGCCCAGTGGACGGTCAGCCTCGCCCTGCCGGCGGCCGGGATCGAACCGATGACCGTGCCGGTGGACACCCCGGAACCGCACCACGGCAGCGCCGAGATCAGCCTGCCGGCGCGCGGGGACTGGACGATCCGGTTCACCGTCCGCACCAGCGACATCGACCAGGCCACCGTCACCGCCACCGTCCCGGTCGGCTGACCGGCGGGGGTACGGGGTGGCCGGGCCACCGTCCCTTACGGTTCGCCGGGCCGATCGGCTAGCCTGCATCGGCCCGGGTGTCCCCGGGCGGAGGGAGGACACCATGACCACACCGACATCCCGGCACGTCGCGCAGGAGCGGGACGCCGCCGATCCGCTCGCCGGCCTGCGGGACCGGTTCGTGGTCGACGACCTGCTCTACCTCGACGGCACCTCGCTGGGCCGGCTGCCGGCCGCCACCGGCGACCACCTGGCCGGCCTGGTCCGTGGAGGGTGGGGCACCGAACTGGTCCGGAGCTGGCCGACCTGGATCGAGTGGCCGCGCCGCATCGGGGACCGGATCGCCGCCCACGCGCTGGGCGCCCGCGACGGCGAGGTGATCGTCTCCGACTCCACCTCGGTCAACCTCTACAAGCTGGCCGCCGCCGCCCTCGACGCCCGGCCCGACCGACGGACGATCCTGGCCGACGCCGAGGAGTTCCCCACCGACCGGTACCTGTTGGAGGGGCTGGCCGCCCAGCGCGGGCACACCCTGCGGCTGCTCCCCTCCGACCTCGACGAGGGGCTGGACCCGGACACCCTGGTGGCGGCGCTGACCGAGGACGTGGCGCTGGTGGTGCTGTCGGCGGTGTCGTACCGCTGCGGGGCCCTGCTGGACGTCGCGGCGGTGACCGAGGCGGCCCGCCGGGTCGGCGCGCTGGTGCTGTGGGACCTGTCGCACGCGGTCGGCTCGGTGCCGCTGGACCTGACCGCCGCCGGGGCCGACCTCGCGGTCGGCTGCACCTACAAGTATCTCAACGGCGGTCCCGGAGCGCCGGCCTTCCTCTATGTGCGGCGGGAGCTGCAGGAGTCACTGCGGCAGCCGATCTGGGGCTGGTTCGGCCAGCGGGACCAGTTCCGGATGGGTGCCGGCTACGATCCCGCGCCCGGCCCGGAGCGGTTCCTGGTGGGCACCCCGCCGGTACTCGGGATGGCCGCTCTCGACCCGGCCCTGGACGTGCTGGCCGACGCCGGGATGGACCAGGTGCGGCAGAAGTCGCTGCGGCTCGGCGAGCTGATCATCGAACTGGCCGACGCCTGGCTCGTCCCGCACGGCTTCCGGCTCGCCTCGCCCCGCGACCCCGACCGGCGCGGCGGGCACGTGTCGCTGCACCACCCGGAGGCGTTGCGGATCTCCCGCGCCCTGGTCGACGCCGGGGTCGTCGGCGACTACCGGGTGCCGGACCGGCTGCGGCTCGGCCCGGCGGCGCTCTACACCCGTCACGTCGACGTGTGGGACGCGATGGACCGGCTGCGGGACATCGCCGAACGGCGGGCCTGGACCGGGGTGCCGGCGGAGCCGTCCCGGGTCACCTGAGCCGGACCCGGGCAGTTCCCGGATTCTCCCCGCCCCGCCGCCGACTTCGTACCAGCATGTCGGGTGGAGGCGGGGGGTGGCGTGGACGTCCTGGTCCTGATCGTGGTGCTGGCCGCCACCGTGCTGGTCGGCACCACCATCGGCGGTCGGTACCGGGTCGCCCCGCCGGTGCTGCTGATCACCATGGGTGGCCTGCTGGCGCTGCTGCCGCCGCTGTCGGACGTGGTGCTCGAACCCGAGGTGGTGCTGCTGCTCTTCCTGCCGGCCGTGCTCTACCGGGAGAGCCTGGTGATCAGCCTGCGGGAGATCCGGTCGAACCTGCTGGTGATCGCCTCGCTGGCGGTGGCGCTGGTGGTGGTGACCATGGTGGCGGTGGCGCTGGTCGCCAAGGGGTTGGGGATGAGCCCACAGGCGGCCTGGGTGCTGGGCGCGGTGCTCGCCCCGACCGACGCGGCGGCGGTGGCCGGCCTGGCGAAGCGGATGCCCCGCCGCATCCTGACCACGCTGCGGGCGGAGAGCCTCGTCAACGACGGCACCGCGCTGGTGCTGTTCTCGGTGACGGTCGGGTTGATCGTCGGTGGCACCGCGCCGGGGGTGTTCGGTTTCCTGGGGCGGTTCTTCGGCTCGGCCGCCGGAGGTGTCGCCGCCGGTCTGGTCGTCGGCCTGGTCGTGGTGCTGATCCGCCGCCGGTTGGACGACCCGCTGCGCGAGGGCGCGCTGAGCGTACTCACCCCGTTCGCCGCGTTCCTGCTGGCCGAGGTGGTGCACTCCAGCGGGGTGCTCGCCGTCGTGGTCGCCGGACTGCTGCTGTCGTACGCCAGCCCGAGGATCATCCGGGCCCGGTCCCGGGTGTTGGCGTACGCCTTCTGGGACCTGTCCACCTTCCTGATCAACGGGGCGCTGTTCGTGCTGCTGGGGATGCAGATCCCCCGGGCGGTGAACCACGTGACCAGCACCTCGCTGGTGCGGTCGGTGGCGATCGCCGCCTCGGTCACCCTGATGGTGGTGGTGGTCCGGCTGGTGTGGTTGCAGCTGTTCTCCTACGGCCTGCCGGTGGTGGGCCGGGGCGCCACGGTGAGCCGGCGGGTCCGGGTGGCGGCCGGCTGGGCGGGGTTCCGGGGGGCGGTGTCGCTGGCCGCCGCCCTCGCGGTGCCGGTCACCACGGTCACGACGCACACGCCGGTGCCGGAACGGGATCTGATCATCTTCTGCACCGCCGTGGCGATCGTGTCGATCATGCTGGTGCAGGGCACCACCCTGCCGGCGGTGGCCCGCTGGGCCGGGCTGCGCGGGGACGAGGCACGCGGGGACGAGGTCCGGCACGCCCGCCGCCGGGCCACCGAGGTGGCGTTGGCGGCGCTGCCGGGCGTCGCCTCCGACCTCGAGGTCGACGGCACGGCGGTGGACCGGTTGCGTGCCGACTACCAGCGTTACCTGGACCTGGTGACGGAGTCCGGTGGGGGGCCGGAGGCCGACCGGGCCCAGGAGTCGGACACGCGGCTGCGGCTGGGGGTGCTGGAGCACAAGCGCCGCGAGGTGACCCGGCTGCGCGACAACAACGAGATCGACGACAGCGTGCTGCGCGAGGTGCAGGCGGCGCTGGACATCGAGGAGATCCGCCTGCTCGGCCCGCAGACCGAAGACTGAGCCGGTGTGCCGCCGACGGTCCCGGTCGGCGAAGGGCGTGCCCGGCGAGATCACCCTGCGGGCGGGGTGTCAGCCGGGCGGCGGCGGGCACTCGAGAACGGCGATCGAGTTTCCGGTGAACAGTCCCAGGTGTGGATGGCCGGAGAAGATCCGGACCGCCTCGTCGTGAGAGTCCGCCTCCACGATGGTGTAACCCGTCATACCGTCGGTGAAGTCCTCGACCCCCTGCGCCGTGACCAGCTTCTTCGCGAACAACGGAGCGCCCGGGTCGACGAGAGCCCTCTCGTTGGCCTGCGCCCACGATGCCCAGGCGTGGAGGAACTCGGTCTGCTGCTGTTCGCTGAGTGCGGCCTTGCCGGCCTCGTCGGCCGCGCCGTTGAAGAGCGCAAGGAACCTGCCCATCCCCGCATCGTAGCGGCGGCCGGCCAGGCGTACCTGCCGCGCCTCGCGGACCCCGGGGACGCGGGCGGAGCGTTCAGCGGCTACGAACACGGACATGTCACCGGGACGACCAGCGTCGTTGAGCAGCACGTAGCCGGCGAACTTCCCAGCTCTCGACCGCAACTGTCCGATCACTGAATGCTGATCGGGTGTGGCTCGTAGGACAACCGTCCTTCCGGCCAGGAGCCGCACCCGCGTCCGGCGCGCCGGTCTTGCTGCCCGAGCATCGTCGCGCCCCGTCGAAGGAGGACCGGGTGGACAGTGTGCAGGGCGAGCCGGCACCGAGTCGGGGCGAGCAGATCCAGGCCGCGGAACACGAGGCGGCGAAGCAGCGACTCCTCGCGCAGGCCGAGGCCGAACGGATACCGGCCGAGGAGACGACCCGGGCGCTGCCGGACCGACGGTGGCGTCACGGGCAGTAGCCGACCGTCGCGGGCGGGGTGCGTCCGTTCCCGGCGGCGGCATCGATTGACAGTCGTGCACGGGCGGGGTTACGGTGCGCCCAGGAAAGCGCTTTCACGCACCGTTGCCCACCTCCACCCCGTCCCCGGAGGTTCATCCGCCATGCGCAGAAGCCGCCGCCTGCCCGCCCTCGCCGTCGCCGTCGCGGCACTCACCACCACGCTGCTCGCCCTCACCCAGCTCGGCGGCGCACAGGTCGCCCACGCCGCCACCCTGTTCAGCGACGACTTCGCCGACGGCGACCTCGCCGGCTGGTCGAGGTCCGGTGGTTCCTGGTCGGTGGCCGCCGACGACAGCCCGGCGTTGCAGCAGGCCAGGGCCGACACCGGCGACGCCCGGCTGTTCGCCGGCAGCGCCTCCTGGGCCGACCAGGCCGTCCAGGCCCGAGTGAAGCCGCTGACCCTGCCCGGCAACGGCATGGTCGCGCTGCTGGCCCGGGCCAGCGGCGCGACCAGCTACTACCGGCTCGCCCTGCACGCCGGCGACCAGGTGCGGCTGGAGGCGGTACGCAGTGGCCGGGTCACCCCGTTGGGCACGGTGTCCCACCCGGTGACGGTCGGCGACTGGCACACGCTGCGGATCGAGGTCGCCGGGACGGTGGTACGCGGCTGGGTGGACGGCGTCCCCGTCGGGGCGGGCACCGCGACGCTGACCGCGACCGGCCGGATCGGGGTGCAGACCGGCAACGCCACCGCCCGCTTCGACGACGTGCTGGTGACCCGGGGTGAACCCGCGCCGACCAGCGCACCGCCGAGCCCCACCGCCACCCCGACCGGCGCGACGCCGACCCCCACCGCCACCCCGTCGGACACCCCGCCGCCCACCGACCCGACGCCCACGCCCACCGGGCCGGCGCAGCGGTCCTCGGTGGTCGCCCCCGACGGCAGCGGGGACTTCACCAGCGTGCAGGCGGCCGTGGACGCCGTGCCGGTGGGCAACGCGAGCCGGTACACGATCACCATCAGGCCGGGCACCTACCGGGAGACGGTGGCGGTGCCGGCCGGTAAGCCGTACGTGTCGTTCGTCGGGTCGACCGGGGACCCCCGGGACGTGGTGATCGTCTACGACAACGCCTCGGGCACCCCGAAGCCGGGCGGTGGCACGTACGGCACGTCGGGCAGCGCCTCGGTGACCATCGACGGTAACGACTTCACCGCCCGGCACCTGACCTTCGCCAACGACTTCGACGAGGCGGCGCACGACTACAGCGCCGAGCAGGCGGTGGCCGTGCTGACCCGGGCCGACCGGCTGGTCTTCGACGACGTACGGTTCCTGGGCAACCAGGACACGCTCTACCACAACAGCGCCTCCGCCGACGCTGTCGGCCGGGCGTACTTCCGGGACTGCTACGTCGAGGGCGACGTCGACTTCATCTTCGGCCGGGGCACCGGGGTCTTCGACGGCTGCGAGATCCGTTCGCTGGACCGGGGCTCGACCAGCAACAACGGCTACGTCACCGCCGCCTCAACGATGATCGGCAACCCGTACGGCCTGCTGTTCACCGGCTGCACCCTGACCACCGACGCGGCGGCGGCGCAGAGCGTGCACCTCGGTCGGCCGTGGCACCCAAGCGGGGACGTCAACGCGATCGGTCAGGTGGTGTTCCGCGACAGCGTGCTCGGCGCGCACGTGAAGGACTCCCCCTGGACCGACATGTCCGGCTTCTCGTGGCGCGACGCCCGGTTCGCCGAATACCGCAACAGCGGTCCCGGGTCGACGGTCACCGCCGACCGGCCACAGTTGACCGACGCGCAGGCCCCGGACTTCACCCCGCAGCGCTACCTGGCCGGCGTCGACGGCTGGAATCCGATCCCCTGAGCACCCGCGCCGCCGCCCGGCCCCAACCCCCCCGGGGCCGGCGCGGGGCGGCCCCCCCGGCCGCCGGGGCGT